>JAEWEX010000300.1 GCA_023389135.1 Pseudomonadota bacterium
GGCATGGCCACGGCAACGCTTTGTTCAGCTCTCGGAAAGACTTCAAATACCAAGACTTTCGGAAGGTTGGCTTAACCACGCCGATTAAGCCGGACGTGAAAGCTTCCGGGCCAGTATCCCCCTCGAACAAGGGCCGCAGCGAATGACGGCCGGTCGACAGGACGGAGTGGCTTCAAATGGACCACGGCAACGCAGCACTCGATACCGGACGGGCCGCACGGCTCGACCCGGCGTTCCTTCCCGTCCGCTTCGCGGCGCCCGACGCCGCGGCGGACGGGGGGGAGCGGCGCATCACGCTGGACCGCGAGGAGGTGGTGATGGCGCGCCGCGTCGGCCGCACCGCCATGCGGCTGCGGGTCCCCATGGACAGCTTCCGCGGCGTCGCGGTGAAGCTGATCGCGGGCCTCACCGAGGGCGAGGACCGCATCGCCATCATCCTCGCCCATCGCGACCGTGCGCTGGACGTGACGCTCTACGAGGCCGAGGACGACACCGACGTTGTCGCCGAGTGGCGCCGCTGGGGCGCGACGCTCGGCCTGCCGCTGCTGGTGGAGGATTTCGAGGGCCGGCTGACCGAGCCCTACGACCAGATGGGAGCGGTGGAGATCGGCCGTCCGCGGCCGCGGCGGCGGCGCTCGTTCCTGGCGCGCCGCCCGCGCTTCCTGACGCGCCGCAAGGCCGGCCGTCCGGCCGAGGAGCCCGCGGTCCATGGCGAATACGAGATGTTCGCCCGCGACTGAGCAGGCCTCAGCCGGCGTGGCGCAGCGCCGCGTCGGCCAGCAGCCCCAGCGCCAGGATCGCGCCGGCGTCGCGGTTCGACCTGAACAGCCTCAGCGCCAGGGCGGGATCGCCCGGCGCGAGCCGCAAGACCTGCCATCCCAGATGCGCGGAGAAGGCGGCGAGCCCGGCGAAGGCCGCGACGCCCGCGCCCGCCAGCGCCAGCGCCGCCGCCAGCGCCAGCGCGGTCAGCCCGTAGAACAGCGCCACCGCAGGCCGCACGCCCTCCCCGAACAGCCGCGCGGTGGAGCGCACCCCCACCAGCGCGTCGTCCTCGATGTCCTGGAGCGCGTAGATCGTGTCATAGCCCACGATCCACAGGATGCCGGCGAGATAGAGCATCAGGGCGGGCGCCGCGAGGCCGCCGGTCTCCGCCGACCAGCCCACGAGGGCGCCCCAGGCGAAGCACAGGCCGAGCACCACCTGCGGCCACCAGGTCACCCGCTTCATGAACGGATAGGTGGCGACCGGGAGGAGCGAGGCGGCGCCCACCGCAACCGTCGCCCAGTCGAACCGCAGCAGCACGGCGAGCCCGACCGCGAGCTGCGCGGCGAGGAACACGAGCGCGCCGCGGGCCGTGACCTGGCCGGAGGGCAGCGGACGCGACGCGGTGCGCGCGACCTTGACGTCGATGTCGCGGTCCACGAGGTCGTTGTAGGTGCAGCCCGCGCCGCGCATCACCAGCGCGCCGATGCCGAACAGCAGGATGAACCAGGGGCTCGGCCACGGCCGGCCCATGGCCCCCGCCGCCAGCGCCGCGGCCCAGACGCAGGGCCAGAACAGCAGCCACGCCCCGATAGGCCGGTCCATGCGGGCAAGCCGCATGTAGGGGCGGAAAGCGGCCGGCGCCCAGCGGTCGACCCAGTTTCCGGCAGGCGCGTCGGCGACGGCGGCGTGACGGTCGGCCATGGTCACACCGACGCCGTCATGCCGCCGTCCACGAACAGCACCTGCCCGGTGACGAAATCCGAGGCGGACGAGGCGAGGAACACGGCCGCGCCGGCGAGGTCCTCCGGTCTGCCCCAGCGCCGCAGCGGCGTGCGGGCCCGCAGCCAGCCGTCGAATTCCGGATCCTCCACCAGCGGCCGCGTCAGCTCGGTGGCGAAATAGCCGGGCGCGAGGCCGTTGACCTGGACGTTGTGGGGCCCGAACTCCACCGCGAACGCCTTGGTGAGCATCTTCAGGCCGCCCTTGGCCGCCGTGTACGGCGCCACCGATGGCCGGGCGAGCTCCGACATCAGCGACAGGGTGTTGACGATCTTTCCCCGCCGGCGCGCCAGCATGCCGGGGGCCACCGACCGCACCAGGAAGAACGGCGCCGACAGGTGCGTCGCCAGCATGAGGTCCCAGTCACCGGCGGTGAAGTCCAGCGCCGGCATGCGCCGCTGGATGCCGGCATTGTTGACCAGGATGTCGATGGGCCCGTGTTGCGCCTCCACCTCGGGTCCGAGGCGCGCCACGGCCTCACGGTCGGTCAGGTCGCAGACCGCGGAGGCGGCGCTGGCGCCCTGCCCCGTCATGTCCGATACCGCCGCCGCGAGCTTGTCCGCATTGCGGCCCACGATCACCACACGGGCGCCGGCGCCGGCCAGTCCGTCGGCGATGGCGCGGCCGAGACCGGAGCCGCCGCCGGTGACCAGCGCCACGCGGCCGGAGAGGTCGAAGGACGGCGGGTTCATGGGTTCGGGTCTCCTCGCGCGGCGGCTCAGCCGCAGCCTTATCACCTCGCGCCGAGCCGGCCCACCGCCTCCGCGACCCGCATGCCCGGCGCGACGCCCAGCGCCGCGGCGGCCGCGTTGGCATGGCTGACGACGCCGTTCGCCAGCATGTCGGCGGCGTCGCCGATGCGGGCGCTGTCGTGGCTCGCGGCCAGGGCGGGAACGCCCGCCTGCTGCATCAGCGCCAAACCCGAGACGCCCGCCCCATCCTTGCCCACGCCGGCATCGTTGAACACCACGCCGGCGAGCCGGGCGACCAGGGCGAAGCGCGCCGCGCTCGCCCCGCCATGGGAGCCTGTCACGACGACGCGGCCGGCATGCTTCGGGCGGATTTCGGCGGCGGAGTCCAGGAGGACCGGGGCGGTCACGCGCGCTGGACGTCGGTGAGGGAAAAATCGCCGCCCTTGAAGAGCAGCGGCATCCCCCGCGTCACCGCCAGCGCATAGGCGGCGCAATCACCGAAATTGAGCCCCGCCGGATGGCGGCCCTTGCCGTAATCCATGAATGCCCGGCGCGCCACGATGGCCTGGTCGCCGTCGAACGGCTCGATGCCGATCCGCGCCCGCGCGATCAGCCGGTCGACATCCTCCAGCCCGGCCGGGCCAAGCCTTGCGCCCATGACCAGCCCGGCCTCCAGATAGCCGACGGCCGACATCAGCCGGACCCGGGCGCGGGCCACCCTCCGCACCAGGTCGGGAGCGTCCGGCTCCCGCCGCAGGATGGCGACGACGACGGAGGTATCCACGATCATCCGGGCAGGCCGTCCCGGCCGTACAGCGCGCTCTCGTCGAAATGGGGATCGAGCACCGGACGCGCCGCGCTGCTGTCGGCGATCGCGAGCAGGTCCGCCACGAGGCCGGGATCAGCATCGGGATCGGCGCCGGCCGGGCGCACCCCTCCATGGGAGAACCGCGCGCCGGCCTGCACCAGGACATGCTCGACCGTCGCCAGCACGGTCGCGCCGACGGCCGTCTCGCCATGCGGGGCCTCGAGCCGCCGCAGGGTGGCGGGTGAAATCCGGGCGCGACGCGCCACCTCGCCCTGGTCGAGCCGCAGCAGCGCGCGGGCGGCCCTGATCTGCTCCGACGTGATCATGATCGAAAAGTATCAGGTCGAGAGAAATCGCGCAAGAAACGCTGCGGGCGC
Organism: Pseudomonadota bacterium; assembly: GCA_023389135.1. Taxonomy (GTDB): domain Bacteria; phylum Pseudomonadota; class Alphaproteobacteria; order Rhizobiales; family Methylopilaceae; genus Agaricicola. Next base: position 3,642 of record JAEWEX010000300.1, read on the forward strand.
TTGATCCGGCCGTGCCGTTCCTGCTTTCACTGGCGGCATCCACCGGGAGAAGAGAACAGCCATTGCCCCGCTACGACTTCTCCGCACAGCGCCTGTTCGTGGACGCGCCGCTCACGGCCGGCGCCGAGGTGCCGCTGGACGCCGCCCAGGCGAACTACCTGCGCAACGTGCTGCGCATGGCGGCGGGCGACGCCGTCATCGTGTTCAACGGACGTGACGGCGAATGGCGCGCAGCCGTCGCCGCGCTGGAGAAGAAGCGGGGGACGCTGGCGGTGGACGCGCTGCTGCGCCCGCAGGCGGCGGCGGGCGACCTCTGGTACCTGTTCGCGCCGCTGAAGCACGCCCGGCTGGACTACATGGTGGAAAAGGCGGTGGAGATGGGCGTCTCCCGCCTGCAGCCGGTCTTCACCCGCCGCACACAGGCCTCGCGCGTCAATCTGGAGCGCATGCGCGCCAACGCGATCGAGGCGGCCGAGCAGTGCGGCGTGCTGGCGCTGCCCGAAATCGGCGAGCCGGCGCCGCTTGCCCGCATCGTCGCCGACTGGCCGGCGGGACGAACGCTGGTGTTCTGCGACGAGGACGCCGCGGTCGCCGATCCGCTGGCGGCCCTGGCGGCGGCGGAGGGCCCGCTCGCCGTGCTCGTGGGGCCGGAGGGCGGCTTCGACGAGGCGGAGCGCGCGCTGCTGCTGCGGGTTCCCTCGGCGATTCGGCTGTCGCTCGGCCCGCGGATCCTGCGCGCCGACACCGCGGCAATCGCCGCGCTGGCGGTGGTGCAGGCCACCAAAGGCGACTGGCGGTCGTGAAATATGTTGCAGCAAAGCCGCACATTTGCGGCATCTGCACTGCGCACGCCGTTGTCAGGTGATCCGCGTTCCAGTTTCGGCGATGGATCGTGGAGGGACGTTCTAAGACTTGTCCCATCGTCACCGATTCCGAGGCAACCGGACCGCCATGACCGCTGAGACCCTGCCGCCTTCCTCGTCCACCTCCGCCATGCTGACCCGGCGCGCACTCGTGCTCGGCATTCCGCTGGTCGCGGCCGCCTGCGTGACCGAGGGCGGCGGCCCCGCCTTCGGCACCGGCGACAGCATCGCCTCCATGTACGGCCCCGTGACCGACGGCGGCTTCCGCATCCCGGCGAT
>JAEWEX010000305.1 GCA_023389135.1 Pseudomonadota bacterium
GGGGCGTACCCGGGGGGGTGCGTTTTTTTGGGGGGGGGGGAGGTCAGTTGGCCGCGACGCGGTGAAGCGAATTTGTGAGTGTCCCTTAAGACGAGGGCGATAGATGCGATATCAACGCATGCCACGGTATCTCCGCAACAAGTTGTGCACCGTGCACGCAAATAAAAACGATAGGGACAAGCACCTCTGTCTTATGAAATGGCTTATACCGCTTTCCATCACCGTCAACGTCGAGAATGCTCCACTCGTCCGTGTAAGGGCTGACCGGAAGACGTTTCTCCAGCGCAGTTATCACTTCGAACTTAGCAGCGTTGAGGGATTTGTAGCTTACAACGGCCCTAATCCACAGAGCGCAGATCGCAATCCCAGCACACGAGACGGCCCATGTGCCCAAGTGCCCCAAGACGGACTGAGATAGGTACGCCGCGCCACCAATGATCGCGGTGTTTACAGTTAGATAGAAGGAGTTTGCCGACTGGCGGCGCTGGCTGACACGATCAGCCATCTCCACGAGCATCTTATAGATCTCGAATACATTCCTGTCTTGGAAATTGCTTTCTGTTTCCCCGCTCAATGCAATTACGTCCTGTTGCCTAAGCGCCAGACAGCGTTGATGATCGATTTTTTACTCCAACCCACAGCCTCAGCGGCTGCCTCAGCTACTACTGAGGACGCTCGCTTCTGCGCCCATGGATCAACCGCCACGATCGGCTTGGCGTACAGTTTCGCCCCATCGATCTCTTTGCCAATCCACTTGCTGTGGTTTGCGTACATGCCTGTTGGTATCACGACCACATGGCTATCGAAAATTCGCTCGTAGATCGCCTGTTGAAGGGCTGCATCGTTTGGTGCGAAATGGATTGGGTTGTCCTTGGGCACCGATGTGTTGAAGAAGTGGATCGGCTGGCCATCCACCGACCACGCCTCATCAAAAATCCACTCTGCGAGCTTGTCGTAGTGCCCAGAGTAAGACCAAGAATGGCTGATAAAGATGTTCATTATCCCCTTTTCCTCTAACTTTCGGCCTGGCATTTTAGTCAATCGAACGAGGCAAAATGGAAATTGCAAAAGATAATTTTGGTCTCATTCCACTTTACCAACGCTTGGGAGGAGCTCCGTTTTTCTTGTAAGCTGATCGTACTCTATCAACCCAGTCTGACAGAGGTTGCTTCCACATATCAGCTTGCAGATCGGGAGGATTATCTAGGTCGAATTCGGGCATCGACAGATCCATCGCACCTCTGTCTAGCAGCCCCTCGTCAAGCACGCCAGATTCCCGCCAGATGAGAAGTGGTATTCCCAATTGGTAGCCCATGGCGGGTTCTATCTGGCAGTATGGACTGCTAAGCCAACAGCCGGAGCGGGGGGCTTCACACTCGCCTAGATCGGAACCTGGTCGGTCAGAGCCGGCTGCTACGTAGGTTTTCCGAAATGCTAGTGTGATTAGCCCGAAACTGGCAGTCATGAGCCTGCGAATGGCAACAAGAGGAGCATCGATACTGTATTGCGAACGTCCGAGGGTCAAGGGACGCAGATCGGAGGAGTATAGATGGCGCTCAACTTTCGAAAGAAATTCCTCTTGACGCCTGAGGAACGGTTTTGGGCAGCTTAGAAAAACAGGGATATTCATTGAATGTGCTCCGCGTCACCAACGCAATTATTAAATTGCACTATATTTACTGTTCGGTGCCGATAGCATAAATGCTTAGACATCAGTCTATCTGAATGTGGATCATCTAATGTGGATCATATATTGCGTATTTGCCCAGGACCTTATTCCTGGTCGCATTCGTCCTCGACGTAAATCCAAACATGTCGATTGGTTCAAGCCATTTTTCGTGCTCATTTTCGGACAATTAGCAGCATAGAAATCGAGAGTCTATTGCGCAAGCGCAAGGGGCATCGCTTCGAGTGCCGTTCCAGTTGTGCTTGAGGTGCCCCCAATTATTCGGTGTGAAGAGTGCCATCGGCATGGACCGAGGCAGTTTTCATTTATCGTCGGGAAGTGCGCCCATGAACATATATGGTGCACAAATCTGAAATCTAATGGCTTCGGATGAACTTCAGCCTTCCATCCGCTGGCCAACAAGAGCCACCATCTCCCTTCACCACGCCATACGCCCCCACTCATACCCGCCCCCCTCCCAACCCGCCCCCTACGACGGCACCCGCACATAGCTCCCCGGCGCATCCTCAATCGCGCGGTAGCGGCCGCCGCCGGGTTTGCGGGGCTTGACCTGGCGGTCGTCGAGCTTTTCCAGCCAGTCGCGCCAGTCGGGCCACCATGAGCCCGGATGCTCGCGCGCCTTGCCGAGCCATTTGTCGTAGTCGCCTTTGGGCGCCGGGCCGGTCCAGTGCATGTACTTGTTCCTGGCCGGCGGGTTGACCACGCCGGCGATGTGGCCGGAGGCGGCCAGCACGAAGCGCGCCGGACCGCCGAACAGGCCCGCGCCGATGAAGGCCGATTTCGGCGGCGCGATGTGGTCCTCCCGCGTGGCGAGGCTGTAGGTCGGGATCGTGACCTTCGACAGGTCGAGCCGCACGCCGCCGACCTCCATCTCGCCCCTTGACAGGCGGTTCTCCAGGTAGCAGTTGCGCAGGTAGAAGGCGTGGTTCGCCGCCGGCATGCGCGTGGAATCGGAGTTCCAGTGCAGGAGGTCGAAGGGCTGCGGCTCCTTGCCCTTGAGGTAGTTGGAGATGACGTAGGGCCAGATCAGGTCGTTGGGGCGCAGCATGTTGAAGGCGCTGGCCATGCTCTTGCCCTCCAGGTAGCCGGCCTCCTTCATCTTGCGTTCCAGGGCGGCGAGCTGCTCCTCGTCCACGAACACCTGCAGGTCGCCGGCATGGGTGAAGTCGACCTGGGTGGTGAGGAACGTGCCGCTGGCGGCGCGCCGGTCGCCGGTCGCCGCCATCCAGGCCAGCGTCACGGCCAGCAGCGTGCCGCCGACGCAGTAGCCGACCAGGTCGGCCTCCTCGGTGCGGGTCGCCTTCAGCGCGACCTCCAGCGCCTTGAGGATGCCGTCCTTCATGTAGTCCTCGAAGGACTTCATGGCGTGGCGCGCGTCCGGGTTGACCCAGGAGATGACGAAGGTGGTGAGCCCGCGGTCGACGCACCACTTGATGAACGACTTCTCCGGCGTCAGGTCGAGCACATAGAACTTGTTGATCCAGGGCGGCACGATCAGCACCGGGCGCCGCCGCACCGTGGGCGTCGCGGGCGCGTACTGGATGAGCTGGATCAGCTCGTTCTGGAAGATCACCTTGCCGGGCGTGGTGGCCAGGTTGACGCCGACCTCGAACCGGGTGCGGTCGGACTGGCGGATGCGAACGTCGCCCTTGCCGGCGGTGATGTCCTCCGCCAGCATCCGCATGCCGCGCACGAGGTTCTCGCCCTTCTCGGCCACGGTCTCGCGCAGCAGCTCGGGATTGGTCAGGACGAAGTTGGAAGGCGCGATGGCGCCGGAGATCTGGCGCACGTAGAAATCCGCCTTGTGGCGGGTGCGCTCGTCGAGGCCGTCGGCCTCATTCACCATCTTCTCCGCCCAGCGGCTGGTGTGAAGGTAGGCCTGCCGGAGGAAGTCGAAGAACGGGTTGTCGGACCATTCGCGGTCCTTGAAGCGGCCGTCGCGCGGGTCGGCCGCGACCATCGGCTCGACCTCCTCGCCGTTCATGCGCCGCAGCGTGCGGGCCCACAGGTCGAGATAGCCCGACATCAGCGACGACTGCGCCTCGACCGCGCGGCCGGGATCGGCCAGCCATTTTTCCGCGACATGGCCGAGCGTCTTGACCATGTCGGCCACCTGCTCGGACATCTCCGGCTTGATCTCGCCGGTCTCGCGCGGCCGCATGTAGGCCGCCAGCGCCTTGCCGCTCTCCTCCACCAGCTTCGCCATGTTCTGCGCGAAGGCGTCGAAATCCGGGCCCTGTCCCGGACCGTGCTCGCTGCCCGCGCCGATCTTTTCGTCGGCCACGCTCATTTCCCCTCCCGAGGACATGTCCCTCGGCTGACCCGATCATAGTCTGATATGCTTCGTCGATGACATGGTGTGATTCAGGCCAAATGCGACCTTTCACCGGACCGATTTTTTCCGCCGCGGCGGCCCTGCTCGTGGCGGGCTGCGTCAGCAACGTCAACGACGCCGTGCCGCCGCCGGGGCCGGAGCCGATCGCCTATCCGACGCTGGCGACGCCGCGCCAGCCGGCCCGGCCCGCGCCCCTGACCGAGGACCAGCGCCGCGCCGTGGAGGCCGACCTCCGGCGCCGCGCCGTGACGTCCCGCTGATCCCTGTGGGATCGCGCCGCCGTTGGTGCTAAAGAGCCGGCCACCGGGCGGGGGGCCTCGCCTGAGCCATGATTTGACCCGGGCGCCGGAGGACGCCGCCATGACCGAGTTTCATTCGATCCGCAGACTGCCGCCCTACGTCTTCGAAGAGGTGAACAGGGTCAAGGCCGCCGCCCGGCGCGCCGGGGTCGACATCGTCGATCTCGGCATGGGCAATCCCGACCTGCCGACGCCCGAGCACATCACCCAGAAGCTGATCGAGACCGCCACCAAGCCGCGCACCAACCGCTATTCGGCGTCCAAGGGCGTGCCGGGCCTCCGTCGCGCGCAGGCGGCCTATTACGAGCGCCGCTTCGGCGTGAAGCTCGATCCGGAGACGCAGGTGGTGGCGACGCTGGGCTCCAAGGAGGGCTTCGCCAACATGGCGCAGGCCATCACCGCGCCGGGCGACGTGGTGCTGGTGCCCAATCCGAGCTACCCGATCCACGCCTTCGGCTTCCTGATGGCGGGCGGCGTGGTGCGCAACGTGCCGGCGACGCCGGGGCCGGAGTTCTTCCACGCGCTGGAGCGGGCGGTGATCCACTCGATCCCCAAGCCCATCGCCGTGATCCTGTGCTACCCGTCCAACCCCACGGCGGAGACCGCCGACCTCGACTTCTATGCGGACGTGGTGCGCTTCGCGAAGAGGCACGAACTGATCGTGCTGTCGGATCTCGCCTATTCCGAGGTCTATTTCGAGGGCGAGCCGCCCCCCTCCGTGCTGCAGGTTCCGGGCGCCATCGATGTCGCGGTCGAGTTCACCTCGCTGTCCAAGACGTTCTCCATGCCGGGCTGGCGCGTGGGATTCGCGGTCGGCAATGCGCGGCTGATCTCGGCGCTGGCGCGCATCAAGTCCTATCTGGACTACGGCGCCTTCACGCCGATCCAGGTCGCGGCCTCCGCGGCGCTCAACGGCCCGCAGGACTGCATCGGCGAGATGCGCGACGTCTACCGCCGCCGCCGCGACGCCATGGTGGAGAGTTTTGGCCGCGCCGGGTGGGACATACCGGCGCCGAAGGCCTCCATGTTCGCGTGGGCGCCGCTGCCGGAAAAATTCCGCGGCATGGGCTCGGTGGAGTTTTCCAAGCTGCTGATCGAGAAGGCGGAGGTGGCGGTCGCCCCTGGCGTCGGCTTCGGCGAGCATGGCGACCAGTATGTGCGCATCGCGCTGGTGGAGAACGAGCACCGCATCCGCCAGGCCGCGCGCAACATCCGCCGCTTCCTTGAAACCGCCGACCGGACGTTGCACAACGTGGTTCCTCTCGCCGCCTCGTCCTGAGCGGCGCCAGCCTCGGGAACGTGCATGTCTGAACCGCTCCGCGTCGGCGTCGCCGGCCTCGGTACCGTCGGCGCCTCGCTGGTGCGCCGCCTGCTCGGCGCGGGCGACCTGCTGGCCATCCGCGCCGGCCGTCCGCTGGTGCTCGCCGCCGTATCCGCCCGCAGCCGCTCCCGCGACCGCGGCGCCGACCTGTCCGGCATCGCCTGGTTCGACGATCCCGTGGCGCTGGCGCGCTCGGGCGAGGTGGATGTCGTGGTCGAGCTCATGGGGGGCGAGGACGGCCCGGCGCGCGCCACCGTCGAGGCGGCCCTGACGTCGGGCAAGTCGGTGGTAACCGCCAACAAGGCGCTGCTGGCCCGCCACGGCATGTCGCTGGCCGCGCTCGCCGAGACGCACGGCCGGGCGCTGGGCTTCGAGGCCTCGGTGGCCGGCGGCATCCCGGTGGTCAAGACGCTGCGGGAGGCCATGGCCGGCAACCGGCTCGCCCGCGTCTACGGCATCCTCAACGGCACCTGCAACTACATCCTGACGCGGATGGAGCAGGAGAAGCTGTCGTTCGACGCCTGCCTCGCGGAGGCCCAGCGGCTGGGCTATGCCGAGGCCGATCCCACCTTCGACATCGGCGGCTTCGACACCGCCCACAAGCTCGCCATCCTCACCAGCCTCGCCTTCGGCACCGCCATGGATGCCGAGGCCGTCTATGTGGAGGGCATCGCGTCGCTGACGCTGCTCGATCTCGCCATGGCGGACGAGCTCGGCTACCGCATCAAGCTCCTGGGCGTCGCCACCCGCACCGAGGCGGGCATCGAGCAGCGCGTCCATCCGACCATGGTGCCGAAGTCCTCCGCCATCGCGCAGGTCATGGGCGTCACCAACGCGGTGGCGCTGGACGGCGACATGGTGGGCGAAATCACCCTGGTGGGCCCGGGGGCGGGCGGCGACGCCACCGCCTCCGCGGTGCTCGGCGATCTGGTCGACATCGCCCGCGGCATCCGCATCGCACCGTTCGGCACCGCCGCCGCGGCGCTGGCCGACCCGCTGCGCGCGCCCATGACCACCCATGAGGGCGGCTACTACATCCGCCTCGACGTCCGCGACCGGCCGGGGGCGGCGGCCGCCATCGCCACCCGCATGGCCGAGGCCGGCATCTCGCTGGAGAGCATCCTGCAGCGCGGGGGCCCGCGCCCGGCCGCCGACGCCGCGGAGCGGGCGGTGCCCGTCGTGCTCATCACCCATGCCACCACCGAGGCGGCGGTGCGCAGCGCGCTCGACGCCGTGGGTGCCGACGGCCATGTCGTCGGCGCGCCACAGATGATCCGTATCGAGAGGGAGCAGTGAGCCTCCGCCCCGGAGCGCCCACGGAGAAGGAAAAAATGTCCGACATCGGAATCACCGTCCAGCCCGGCCAGGTCATCGAGCGCATCCTGACGCTGGAGCTGGTCCGCGTCACCGAGCGCGCCGCCGTCTCCTCCGCGCGTCTGCGCGGCCGCGGCGACGAGAAGGCGGCCGACCAAGCCGCCGTCGACGCCATGCGCCGCGAGCTCAACCGCCTGCCCATCGACGGCACGGTGGTGATCGGGGAGGGCGAGCGCGACGAGGCGCCGATGCTGTTCATCGGCGAGAAGGTCGGCAACCGGAAGGGCCCGAAGGTCGACATCGCCGTCGATCCGCTGGAGGGCACCACCCTGTGCGCCAAGGACATGCCGGGGGCCATCACCGTGATGGCCATGGCGGAGGCCGGCACGCTGCTGGGCGCGCCGGACGTCTACATGTCCAAGATCGCGGTGGGCCCCGGCTACGCGGACGGCGTGGTGGACCTCGACGCGCCGGTGGAGGAGAACATCTCCTCCCTGGCCAGGGCCAAGGGCGTCAAGCCGAGCGAAATCACGCTGCTCATGCTGGACCGGCCGCGCCACGCCGAGATGATCGCCGCCGTCCGCCGCACCGGGGCCGGCATCCGCCTCATCACCGACGGCGACGTGGCCGGCGTGATCTTCACCGCCACCCCGTCCAGCACCGGCATCGACATGTATGTGGGCATCGGCGCCGCGCCCGAGGGCGTGCTGGCGGCCGGCGCGCTGCGCTGCGTCGGCGGCCAGATGCAGGCCCGCCTGATCCTCGACACCGAGGAGAAGCAGGAGCGCGCCCGCAAGATGGGCGTCAGGGATCCGAACCGGAAGTACCTGCTGACGGACCTCGCCTCCGGCGACGTGATCGTGGCGGCGACCGGCGTCACCACCGGCGGGCTGCTGCGGGGCGTGTCGTTCGGCAAGGACGTGATCGAGACCGAGACCATCGTCTACCGCTCAGCCACCGGCACGGTCCGCCGCATCTATGGCGAGCACCGGGAGCTGGAGAAGTTCCACCTCGACTGAGCGGCGCACCGCCCAATCGAGGCACGAATGGGATGAGCGGGCGCAGCGCCCGCCCATCCACCGCGCGCGCTCAGTTCGTGCCGATCTTCGCCGCGTTCGGGAAGAACAGCTGCTGGCCGGAGATCTTGTAGTCCGCGATGGCCGCCTGGCCCTCGGCGCTCACGATCCAGTCGATGAAAGCCTGCCCGTCGGCCTGCTTCACGTGCGGGTGTTTCTCCGGGCTGACCAGCATGATGCCGTACTGGTTGAACAGCGCGGTGTCGCCCTCGACCAGGATCTCCAGGTCGCCGCGGTTCTGGAACGAGATCCAGGTGGCCCGGTCGGCCAGCGTGTAGCCGCCCGAGGCGGACGCCGTGTTCAGCGTCGCGCCCATGCCCTGGCCGATCTCCTTGTACCAGGGGCCCTTGTCGGCGGAGATGTCGATCTTGGCCGCCTTCCACAGGTTGAGCTCGGCGGAGTGCGTGCCGCTCTTGTCGCCGCGGGAGATGAAGTCCGCGCCCGTGTCCCGGATGGCGGTCAGCGCCTCGGCGATGGAGCGGCCCCTGACGCCGGCGGGATCGGCCTTCGGGCCGACCAGCACGAAGTCGTTGTACATCACCTCCAGCCGCTCGACGCCGAAGCCTTCCGCGACGAACTTCTCCTCCTGCGCCCGGGCGTGGACGAACAGCACGTCGGCGTCGCCGCGGCGGCCGGTCTCCAGCGCCTGGCCGGTGCCCTGGGCGACGACTTTGACCGTGATGCCGGACGCCTTCTGGAACAGCGGCAGGATGTGGTCGAACAGGCCGCTGTCCTGGGTCGAGGTGGTCGAGGCGACCACGATCGCCCTGTCCTGCGCGGCGGCGGGAAAGGCGAGCGCGGTGGCGGCGGCGGCGATGAGCAGCAGGCGGCGTACGGTCATGTCGTTGTCCTCCGGGTGGTTATGCAGTCAGACCACGAGGTCGCCGCGCAGGAACGCGGCCGCCTCGGGTGTCTCGGGTGAGGCGAAGAAGGCGTCGGCCGCGGCGGCTTCCACCAGGCGGCCGCGGGCCAGGAACACCACATCGGCGGCGAGCCGCCGGGCCTGGCCCAGATCGTGGCTGGTCATGACCACCTTGATGCCGGACCCGGCGATGTCGGCGACCAGCGCCTCCACCGACCGCGTTGCGGCCGGGTCGAGGCTCGCGGTCGGCTCGTCCAGCAACAGGATCTCGGGATCGCGTGCGAGCGCGCGTGCGAGCGCCAGGCGCTGCGCCTCGCCGCCGGACAGCCGGCGCGCCGGCCGCTCCGCCAGATGGCGGAGGCCGACCCGGTCGAGCAGGTCGTTGGCGCGCGACGGCTGGAACGGCCGACGGGCGGCCTTGAGCGCGTAGAGCACATTGGCGCGCGCGCTCCGCCGCAGCATGGCCGGGCGCTGGAACACGATGGCGCGGCGGTGATCGGGGGGCGTCGCGGCGCGTCCGCCCCAGGTCACCCGGCCGGCGGTGGGCGCCAGCAGGCCCATGGCCAGGCGCAGCAGCGTGGTCTTGCCAGCGCCGTTGGGGCCGAGCACCAGCGTCGGCCCGCCGGCGCCGAGATCGAGGTCGATGCCCTCGAGAATCCTCACGCCTCCGGCGGCGAAGGCGACGCCCTCGAACCGGACGGGCAGTTCGCTGACCGGGCCGCGCATGCTCAACCCGCGATCCGCTCGCCGGCGCGGCGCACGCCCCAGGCGAGCGCGTTGACCGCCAGCACGATGGCGAGCAGCACCGCCCCCAGGCCCATGGCGAGCGGCAGGTTGCCCTTGGAGGTCTCCAGCGCGATGGCCGTGGTCATGGTGCGGGTGAAGCCGTCGATGTTGCCGCCGACGATGATGACCGCGCCCACCTCCGCCGCAGCGCGGCCGAAGCCGGCGAGCAGGACCGTGACGAGGCCGAACCGCGCATCCCAGAGCAGCGTCGCGATGCGACCAACGGGCCCGACCCCCATGGCCTCCAGGTCGTCGCGGTACTCCACCCACAGATCCTCGATCACCTGCCGGC
>JAEWEX010000378.1 GCA_023389135.1 Pseudomonadota bacterium
AGGTGAAGCTCGGCGGCGGCGACGATCCCGCGCGCATCCGCGCGGTCCGCGACGGCGCGCCCGGCGCCCGGCTGATCGTGGATGCCAACGAGGCGTGGCGCGAAGATGTGCTGGAGGCCAACCTCGCCGCCTGCGCGGCGGCCGGCGTGTCGCTGGTGGAGCAGCCCATGCCGGCCGATGCCGACGGCCTGCTGGCCCGCATCGCCCGCCCCGTGCCCGTCTGCGCGGACGAGAGCGTGCACACCCGCGCCGGCCTCGCCGACCTCGCGGCGCGCTACGATGCGGTCAACGTCAAGCTGGACAAGACCGGCGGGCTGACCGAGGCGCTGGCGCTGGCGGCCGATGCCCGCGCGCTCGGCATGGAGGTGATGCTGGGCTGCATGCTGGGCACCTCGCTCGGCATGGCGCCAGCCATGATCGCCGCCCAGGGCGCGGCGGTGGTCGATCTCGACGGCCCGCTCCTGCTGGCCCGCGACCGTGTGCCGGGCATCACGTTCCACGGCAGCGTCATGCAACCGCCGCCCCCCGAGCTGTGGGGCTGACCGCCCGTCAGCTCCCGGGATCGCGGCGAATTCCACGCACGGCCCCGCCGCCGCGAGAAAAAACGCCGCCGGACGATGTGCTTTAAGATTTGCGCAATCTGTCGCGGCCACCCTCGACTCGGGTAATATATCCGCCGAACTGCCTCGGCCCGGTGTGCGATGACCGATCACCCCAATTCGGGTCAGACCAGCGACGACGACTACGAGGCGATCGAGGCGGCGGTCCTGGAGACCGCGCGCGGTCGTTGGTTCCTGGCCGAATACGCGCGCCGCAACCGGGTCGCGGACACCGACGTGCTGCTGAAGTCGATCGGGCGCCTGGAAGAGGTGGTCGTGGCCGGCCGCACCTCCCAGGACGCCGAGCGCATCCGCTTCGAGCTGACCGAGCTTCTCGGCGAACTGGCCGAGGCCCGCGAGGCGGTCTCCACCGGCGGCGCGGGAACCGCGGTGGATGCGCTGGCCGGCCTTGCCGCGCGGCTGGAGCAGCCGGCTCCGGACCCCTCCGTCGTCGCCTCGGCCCACCGGGCGGTGACGGCGCTGCGGCGCGTCGAGGCGCGGCTCGTGGCGCTGGCCGAGATCTGGGGCCTCGACACCGCCCGCAGCGCCTGCATCTTCCGCGGCATCCCGCGCCTGATCGGCGCCAGCGAGCCGATGTCGGCGCGCACGAGCGGCGACCTGGAATGGGACGATCCCTCGGTCCAGTTCCAGCCCGTCACGGGCGGCCTCGCGGCCTCTGTCGCGCGGGAGGTCCGCCCGTTCGAGCTCGTCAACGCCATCGACATCGAGACGCTGGACTCCACCGAGCTCGACCTGGAATGGCGCGAGGCCCTGGCGGAAGAGCGCTCGCCGCTGGCCGAGCCGCCTGCCGCGCCGGAACCCGCCGACGCCCCCGCACCTTCCGCGACGCTGGCTGAACTCGATGACCTGACATTCGAGGAAAAATCCGTCTTCTTCGCCTGAGCGTCCCTCAGGCCGCCCGGCGCCCGGCGCCATGGGCCTCGCGGGCACGGTCGAGGAAGATGCGCGCGCATTCGCTCCAGCTGTGGCGCAGCGCCACCTCGCGGGCGCGCTCGCGCGACGACGACAGCGCCGCCATGGCGGCCGCGCCGAGATCCTCCGACAGCACGCCGGCATCGGTCCCGCCCACCACGTCGGCGGGGCCGGTGACGGGATAGGCGGCCACCGGGACGCCGCTGGCCAGCGCCTCCAGCAGCACGATCCCGAACGTGTCGGTGCGGCTGGGGAACACGAAGACGTCGGCGGCGGCGTAGATGCCGGCCAGTTCCTCACCGGTTCGCACGCCCAGGAACACCGCGTCGGGATGGCGCGCCTCCAGCTCGGCCCGCGCCGGGCCGTCGCCGACCACGACCTTCGTGCCCGGCAGGTCGAGCGCCAGGAACGCACCGATGTTCTTCTCCACGGAGACGCGGCCCACATAGAGGAACACCGGGCCCGGCACCGCGAGCGGGGCGCGGCGCTCCGGCCGGAACAGCTCCGCATCGACGCCCCGCGTCCACGGGCGCAGGCGGGTGAAGCCGCGCGCCTCCAGTTCCCGCGCCAGCGAGGGCGTCGCCACCAGCGTCGCCGCCGCCGCATTGTGGAACCGCCTGAGCCAGGCATAGGTCAGCGCCTCCGGCACCGGCAGCCGCGCGCGCAGATATTCGGGAAACCGCGTGTGGTAGCTGGTGGTGAACGCCTCGCCCGCCGCCAGCAGCGCACGCCGCGCGGCGATGCCGAGCGGACCTTCGGTGGCGATGTGGACGTGGTCGGCTCCGGCTTCGCGGATCGCCGCCGCCACGCCGCCCGGCGGCGGCAGCGACAGCCTGATCTCCGGATAGGTCGGCATCGCCACGCTGCGGTAGCGCGCGGGCGTCAGGAACGTCGCCTCGCCGCCCAGCGCCGGCAGTTCCTGCGCCACCCGCTCCAGCGTCCGCACCACGCCGTTGACCTGCGGGTGCCAGGCGTCGGTGACGACGAGGATGCGCATGGGCGTCAGGCCGCCGCCCGCTCGCGGCCGGGGACCGGCGCCTCGATCAGCGCCGGCAGGGCGTCGCGGTCGGGCCGGCGGGTCCAGCGCACCAGTTCCAGCCGGCCGTCGTCGTGCTCCACCACCGCCGTGCAGCTTTCCACCCAGTCGCCGGTGTTGACGTAGCGCACGTCGCCGATGTCGCGGATGATGGCGTGGTGGATGTGGCCGCAGATCACGCCGTCGACCCCGCGGCGGCCCGCCTCCTCCGACAGCGTCTCCTCGAACTTGCCGATGTAGTTCACGGCGTTCTTGACCTTGAGCTTCGCCCAGGCGGACAGCGACCAGTAGGTCAGCCCCAACCGGCGTCGCACGATGTTCAGGTAGGTGTTGAAGGCCAGCGCCGTGACATAGGCCCCGTCGCCGAGGAAGGCGAGCCAGCGCGCGTGACGCACCACCATGTCGAAGGCGTCGCCATGGATGACCAGGTAGCGGCGGCCGTCTGCGGCCTCGTGGATGGCGGTCTCCACCACCTCGATGCCGCCGAAATGCGTGCCGTAATAGTCGCGCAGGAACTCGTCGTGGTTTCCCGGCAGGTAGACGATCCGCGCGCCCTTGCGGCCCTGGCGCAGCAGCTTCTGCACGACGTCGTTGTGGGCCTGCGGCCAGTGCCACGACTTGCGCAGGCGCCATCCGTCGATGATGTCGCCGACGAGATAGATCGTCTCCGCCTCGTGGACCTTGAGGAACTCGAGGAAAAGTTCGGCCTGGCAGCCCTTGGTCCCGAGATGGATGTCGGAGATGAAGAGCGCCCTGTAGCGCCGCGTCTCGCTCGTGCCCATGCCTCCCCCGGATTCGGGTCCGCTCATGCACCGGCACTTAGCGCCGGTTGCGCGTCAGTTTTGTGACAGGCCTTCATGTTGAGCTTATGGCGCGCCGGCGCGGGGTGTCGAGACCCCTCATCCGGCCCTCCGGGCCACCTTCTCCCCACGGGAGAAGGGACAAGAAAAACCCCTCTCCCCCGGGAGAGGGTGCCCCCGGAGGGAGCGGGTGAGGGACACGGGCCGCGCAAGCGGAGCCAACGAAAGTCCCCTCATCCGGCCCTCCGGGCCACCTTCTCCCCATGGGAGAAGGAACAAGAAAAGCCCCTCTCCCCCCGGGAGAGGGTGCCCCCGGAGGGGGCGGGTGAGGGACACAGACGGCGCAGC
>JAEWEX010000415.1 GCA_023389135.1 Pseudomonadota bacterium
GCGGAGACCGCCCGGCGCACGGCGGCCGACAGCGGCAGCGCCGCGGCGTCGAGATCGGCCCCGACGCCGGATGCGGCGCACAGCCGCGCGAGATCGCCGAGCAGCCCGTCGGACACGTCCATGGCGGCGCTGGCATGGGCCGCGACCGCGCCGGCCAGCGCCGTGCGCGGACGCGGCAGCAGGTAGCGGTCCAGCACGTGGCCGCGCTCCGCCGGGGACAGGCCCCACAATTCGTTGCGGATCGGCCCGGTGCGCAGGCGAAGCCCCAGTGCCGCATCGCCGATGGTGCCGCTGACATAGACGATGTCGCCCGGCCGGGCGCCGCCGCGCCGCGGGACCCGGCCTTCCGGCGCGAGGCCGAAGGCGGTGACCGACATCCACATGGGGCCGGGCGTGCTCACCGTGTCGCCGCCATAGAGCGAGACGCCGAATTCCGCCTGGTCGGCGGCGAGCCCCGCGGCGAAGGCCTCCAGCCAGTCCGCCGTCCAGTCGCTGCGCAATGCGAGCGTCAGCAGGTAGCCGACCGGCGCCGCGCCCTTGGCCGCCAGGTCGGACAGGTTGACCCGCAGCGCCTTGCGCGCGACCGCGCCCGCCGGGTCGTCGGCGAAGAAGTGCACGCCCGCCACCACCGCGTCGGTGGTCAGCACCATCTCGGTGCCGGGCGGCGGGGTGTACGCCGCCGCGTCGTCCAGCAGGCGGGCGGCGCCCGGCGCGGTGGCCAGCGGCCGGAAGTAGCGCGCGATCAGCCCGTCCTCGTCCGGCCTCTCGCCGGCGCCGGCCATGTCACCCGGCCTTCGGCGAAAACTCGTCGCCGCGCAGCTTGCGGGCGAGCGCGTCGAGCACGGCGTTGGCGAGGCCGACCTCGTCGCGGCCGAAGAAGGCTGCGGCGACGTCGGCATACTCGCTGATCACCACCTTGGCCGGGATGTCGCGGCGGCCGGCGAGCTCGAACGCCCCTGCCCTGAGCACCGCGCGCAGGATCGCCTCGATTCGTTTCAGCGGCCAGCCGGCCTCCAGCGTCGCGTCGATGTCGCGGTCCAGCGCGCGCTGGTCGCGCACCACGCCGTCGACGATGGCGCGGAAGAACGCGGCCTCGGCCGGCTTGTAGGCGTCGCCGTCGACCTCGCGGCCGAGCCAGTGGCTCTCGAACTCCGCGAACACGTCGGCGGTGCCGGCGCCGGCGATGTCCATCTGGTAGAGCGCCTGCACGGCGGCGAGCCGGGCGGCGGAGCGCTTTTCGCCTTTGGCCATGGCTCAGCCCTCCCCGGCGAGCAGCGCCGGCAGGCCGCGCCGGAGCCGCACCAGCGCCAGCGCCGCCTCGGCCGCGCCGCCGCCCTTGTCCATGCGGTCGCGGCGCGCGCGGGCCTCGGCCTGCTCCATGGTCTCCACGGTCAGGATGCCGTTGCCGAGCGGCATGCGGCGGGCGATGGCGAGGTCGGTCAGCGCCCGGGCGCTCTCGCCGGCCACCAGGTCGTAATGGGTGGTCTCGCCACGGATGACGCAGCCGAGCGCCACCACCGCGTCGAACGGCCGGCCCGCCTGCTCGGCGGCGTCCAGCGCCAGCGAGATTGCGCTGGCGATCTCCAGCGCGCCGGGCACGGTCAGCACGGTCGCGCGCGCGCCCGCCGCCGCCAGCGCCGCGGTCGCGCCGTCGAGCAGCGCGTCGGCGATGGCGTCGTAGAAGCGCGCCTCCACCACCAGCACGCGGGCGTCGACGGGACCGTTTAGGACTTGGGCGCGGCTGGGTTGGGCCATGGTCTCTTCTTGGAAACTGTGGAACGGGTGACCGGGCGGCCTCCGGCTCACGCCTCGTGAAGCTCGCAGCGCGCGGCGGTCCAGGCTCCCGGATCGGCCGATCCGGGCAGGCGGACGACTAGCCGAGCCCGCCCGCCGCCGCAAGCCGCGCGGCATAGCGCGCCATCAGGTCGACCTCGATGTTGACCGCGTCGCCCGCGCGCCGCCCGCCCCAGGCGGTGACCGCGAGGCTGTGGGGGATCAGCAGCACGGAAAAGACGTCGCCGTCCACGGCGTTGACCGTGAGCGAGGTGCCGTCGAGGCACACCGAGCCCTTTTCGGCGATGAACCGCGACAGCCCCGGCGGCGCCTCGATCTCGAAGCGGGCGCTGTCGTCGGTGTCCTCCCGCAGCAGGATGCGGCCCACGCCGTCCACATGGCCCGTGACGATATGCCCGCCAAGCTCGTCGCCGATCCGCAGCGAGCGCTCCAGGTTGATGCGGGTGCCGGGTGTCCAGTCCGCGACCGTGGTGCGCGCCAGCGTCTCGGCGGCGGCATCGACCTCGAACCAGGTGCGGCCGCCCGCCAGCGCGCCGACGCCCACCACGGTGAGGCAGGGGCCGGAACAGGCGATGGACGCACCGAGCGCGATGCCCTCCATGGGATAGGAACAGGCGATGGCGATGCGCTTCAGGCCCGCGCCGCGCGGCTCGACGCGGACGACCTCGCCGACATCGGTGATAAGGCCGGTGAACATGTCCGCGTCAATCCCTGCCGTAGAGCGTGAGGAGGTCGGGCCCGATGGCCCGGCGGTCGAACGGGCGCAGCCCGGCGCGCGCCATGCGGGCCGCCGGCGCCTCCGCGAATGCCGGCAGGCCCTCGGCGCCGATCGTCACCGGGGCCTCCAGGATCGCGGCCTGGTCCACCAGCCCGGCGTCCAGCAGCGCCGATGCCAGCGAGGGCCCGGCCTCGACCATCAGCCGGGTGGCGCCCACCGTGCCCAGAAGCTGGAGAGCGGCGGCGAGGTCCAGCCGCCCGTCCCGCCCCGCATCGACCCGCAGCACCTCGACGCCCGCCGCGCGCAGGGCGCGCTCCCTGTCGGGGGGCGCCTCCCCGGCGGCGATCACCGTGACGGGCACCTCCCGCGCGGTGCTCACCAGCGTCGATTCCAGCGGGATGCGCAGGGTCGAATCGATGACGTAGCGGTGCGGCGAGCGGTGCTCCAGGCCCGGAAGCCGGCAGGTCAGCCGCGGGTCGTCGGCGATCACGGTGGTGGCGCCGACCATGATGGCGTCCGCCTGCGCCCGCATCATGTGGGCGCGGCCATAGCCTTCCGGGCTCGATATGCTGGCCGGGCGCGGACCCTTGAGGCCGATCATCCCGTCGCGCGACAGCGCCATCTTGAGCTCGACCATGGGGCGGCCGAGCGCGGTGCGGACGATGTGGCCGAGATGGGTCCGGCGCGCCTCGGCCAGGCCCACACCGGTCTCCACCGCCACGCCGCCGGCCCGCAGCCGCGCGAAGCCTCGGCCGCTGACGCGCGGATCGGGATCCTCCATGGCGGCGACCACCCGCACGATGCCGGCGGCGACGATGGCATCCGCGCAGGGGGGCGTCCGGCCATGGTGCGAGCAGGGCTCCAGCGTCACGTAGAGCGTGGCGCCGCGGGCCGCCGCGCCGGC
>JAEWEX010000059.1 GCA_023389135.1 Pseudomonadota bacterium
CCCAGAAGGCGCGCGAGCTCAAGGCCTCCGGCCGCGACGTCATTGCGCTCGGCGCCGGCGAGCCGGACTTCGACACGCCAGACAACATCAAGCGGGCGGCCATCGACGCCATCAACCGCGGCGAGACCAAGTACACGCCGGTGTCCGGCATCGCGCCTCTGCGCGAGGCGATCGCGGCCAAGTTCAAGCGCGAGAACGGCATCGACTACGCCGCCGCCCAGACCATTGTCGGCACCGGCGGAAAGCAGATTCTCTACAACGCCTTCGTCGCGACGCTTAACCCGGGAGACGAGGTCGTCATCCCCGCGCCGTACTGGGTCAGCTACCCCGAGATGGTGGCGCTGAACGGCGGCACGCCGGTGTTCGTGGACACCCGGCTGGAGCAGGGCTTCAAGGTGCAGCCGGACGATCTGGAGAAGGCGATCACGCCTCGGACCAAGTGGTTCATGTTCAACTCGCCCTCCAATCCCTCCGGCGGGGCCTACAGCCATGACGAGCTGAAGGCGCTGACCGACGTGCTGATGCGCCACCCGCATGTCTGGGTGCTGACGGACGACATCTACGAGCACCTCGTCTACGGCGACTTCACCTTCGTCACGCCGGTGCAGGTGGAGCCGGGGCTGAAGGACCGCACGCTGACCATGAACGGCGTGTCCAAGGCCTACGCCATGACCGGCTGGCGCATCGGATACGCCGCCGGCCCGGCGCCGTTGATCAAGGCCATGGACATGATCCAGGGCCAGCAGACCTCCGGCGCCTGCAGCGTCGCGCAATGGGCGGCCGTCGAGGCGCTGAACGGTCCGCAGGACTTCATCCCCCGGAGCCGCAAGGTGTTCCAGGACCGGCGCGACCTGGTGGTCTCCATGCTCAACCAGGCGGCCGGCATCGAGTGCCCGACGCCGGAGGGCGCGTTCTACGTCTACCCGTCCTGCGCCCGGCTGATCGGCCGCACCGCTCCCTCCGGGAAGGTCATCGAGACCGACCAGGATTTCGTCGGCGAGTTGCTCGAGGCGGAAGGCGTGGCGGTGGTGCAGGGCTCGGCCTTCGGCCTCGGCCCCAATTTCCGCATCTCCTACGCCACCTCGACCGAGTTGCTGGAGGACGCCTGCGAGCGCATCCAGAGGTTCTGCGCCAGCCTGAGGTGACGCCGCAGGTTGTGGCCGCAGGGCCACAGCGGCGCGGCAAAATCTGCCGGCCTGCTTCTCGCGGGTTGAGGGCGCGCGCGCCCGGTTGCAGACTGCTCGCGATTACAGGCTGAGGGGCAGGGACCATGTCGATCTTCAGGAGTGCGGTTTCGCTGGCCGCGATCGCGGCGATGACAGGGGCGGCTCACGCTGCCGACATCGCCTACGAGCCGGCGCCGATCGAGACGGTGCCTTACGCCGAGGGCGGGCTGCCGGCCGTGTCCGGCGTCAACGGCAAGCTGGCGATCTCCGCCGGCGCGTTCTCGCTCGACGGTCCCGACGATTTCGACGATCTGGACGTCGACGGCTCCATCGGCCTGCTGAACGGCGCGCTTTCGATCCCGCTCGGCCATTCCTTCGGCCTGCAGGTCGACGGCCTGCTCGGCACCCTCGACGGCGACATGGTGGCGGGTGTCGGCGGCCACCTGTTCTGGCGCGATCCGGCGACCGGCCTGTTCGGCGTCTATGGCGACTATGTCCACTACGACGCGGGCGGCTTCGGCGACGTCAACACCCATCGCTTCGGCCTGGAGGGCGAGCTCTATCTCGGCCGCTTCACCATCTCCGGCGTGGCCGGCATGGAAGGCGGCGACATCGACGAGAGCTTCTTCGACATGATCGACCTGGCGCTCTATCCCACCGACGACATCAAGCTCTATGTGGGCCACCGCTATGCCGGCGACATTCATTCGGCAGCGCTGGGCGCGGAGTGGCAGCTGCCGATCACGGCGCTGTCCGGCCTTTCGGTGTTCGGCGAAGGGCGCCTCGGCGAGGACTTCGCCGCCGGCTGGGGCGGCATCCGCGTCTACTTCGGCGAGAGCAAGTCGCTGATCCGCCGCCACCGCGAGGACGATCCCGTGGAGCGCATGCCGGAGATCACGTCGCTGGGCGGCCTGAAGGGGCTGGGAAACGTAAACTGTCAGGAACTGTTTGATGATCAACTGAAATTGCCGGAGTCGTGCTTCGATGAATTTCCCGGCTAGCAATCCGCGGGTACACTGAGGTCGGGCAGCAGACCGGAACCTCCCCGTCCGCTGTCGCGTTCCTGTCGCGACCCGCGCCATCCATGCGCGCCGTGACAGGAGACGACACCATGAAACGCCTCGCCCTCGCCGCCGCGCTCGGCGCGCTCGCCTTGTCCGCTCCCGCCTCCGCCCAGCAGGGCGCCGAGGTCGGCGTCCTCAACTGCTCCGTTGAAGGCGGGATCGGCCTGATCCTCGGCTCGCAGAAGGCGACCGAGTGCGTGTTCGAATCCTCCGACGGCAAGGTCCGCGAGATCTACACCGGCACCGTAACCAAGGTCGGCATCGACATCGGGGTCACCGGCAGCGCCCAGATCGTGTGGGCGGTGTTCGCGCCGACCTCCGCGTTCCGTCCCGGCTCGCTGGAGGGCTCCTATGCGGGCGTTTCCGCTGAAGCCACCGCCGGCGTCGGCGTCGGGGCCAACGTGCTGGTGGGCGGCTCGGACCGCACCATCTCGCTGCAGCCGGTGAGCGTGTCAGCCCAGACCGGCCTCAACGTCGCGGCCGGCATTGGCGGCCTCACGCTCAATTCGCCGGTGCGGATGTAGGCCCCGTCTGCCGCATTCGTGATTGTCGGGCGGGGGCGCAAGCGCGCCTCCGCCCCAGTCTTGCCCGAAACGATTTACTAGATCAGGCCCTTGCTCCACCCTAGGGCCGCCATGAAAACCTCAGAACTGCGCGCCGGCGTCGCCCGGCTCGACATCACCATGCGCGTGACGCTGGGCTCGCTGGCGCTGGCGAGCGGCGTCTACACCTATCTCGGCGTGCGCGAGCTGCTGGACGGGTCGGCGACCACGGTGTTCCTCGCCGCTCTGATCTATTCGGCGGCCGTTTCCATCGGCATCTACGCATTCTGGTCGTTCCTCATGCGGTTCCTGCCGCATGTGCGCGACATGACCAGCCGGGCGCTGCTGACGCTCGCCATGGCGCTGGGCTCGCTGATGATCGTGGCGATGTCGTCCTGGCTCAACGCCGCGGCGCTGGCGGGCTCGGCGGCGCTGGAGCAGCATCTGGCGACGACGCTGGAGGCCTATGTCGAGGACCTGGACAACGCGCACAACAACGCGCTTGCGGCACAGAGCCTGCTGCCGGACATCCAGATGGCCTCCACCCGGTTCGCGCGGCTGGCGGATGCCGAGCGCGAGGGGGCGCTGACCGGCTCGGCCGGCTCGGGCACCGTGGTCCAGCTCCTGACGCAGATGTCGAACCAGCTCGACGGCCTCGCCGACGAGGTGCGCGGCTCCGCCGACCGGGTGAAGGCGCAGTTCGAGCAGGGCGGCGCCCACATCGCCAAGATGCGGGAGCTCGTCTCCGCCAACGGCCCGATCAAGCCGCGCAGCGACGCCTTCGGTGCGGAGGCCATCAACCTCACCGGCGTGATCGCGGCCATCCAGCAGACTTCGGTGGCCGCCGCCGTGAAGCGCGCGGCCGATGATCTCGCCCAGGGCTTCATCGCGCCGGTGGCGGGCGGGCGAACGGCGGACCTCGCGGACCGCCAGACGGCGGTGATGGGCAGCGTGGAGCGCGCGGTGGCGGCGCAGTCGCAGGCGCTGTCGCAGGCTGCCGAAACCATTCTCGCGGCCGAGCGTGTGGTGCCGGAGCGGTTCCAGCCATTGTCCACGGCGGAGGCAGTGCTGGTCTATGCCGGCGACTTCCTGCCGAGCTGGGCGGGCGCCATCTCCATCGATCTTCTGCCGGCGGTTCTGGTTCTGATCCTGTGCGTGGTCCAGGCCGGCATCCGCCGTGAGGACGACCCCGCCGCCGCGACCGAAATGTCGGCTGCAGATCTGATCGCAGCCATGCGGCTGGTGCGCGAGGTGGAGAACGAGGGCCGGGTGGCGCGCACCGCGCCGGTTCCAGCAGAGGCGGAGCCCGCGCCGGCGCCGGAGGACGCCCCCGTGCGGGAGGTGGAGCCGGCGCCGCTCGCCGGCGACGGCAAGGTGACCTCGCTGCCGCCCCGCGGCGGGCGCGGCGAATGAGCGGCCCGACCGGCGACCGCGCGGACGGCCGTCCCGGCGGCGTCGTGGGCTGGCTGTTCTCCCGGCCCGACGGCTGGATGCTGACGCGGGTGTTCTGGGGCCTCATCGCCGTGACGCTGGTTGTGCTGGCGGGCGATTTCCGGGAACTCGCCGCCGCGCGCCCCGCCGCCGTCTGGGACGAGCGCGAGGTGCCCGGCATGCAGCCGGCGGTGCCGTATCTGCCCTCCACCCGTCGCGACGTGGAGCCCGAACCGGCGGACCGCCGCGCCGCGCCGGGTGTGCGCTCCACCGAGCAGCTTCGCCAGGAGATCACCTTCGAGCTCGTGGGAGAAGGCCGCCTGATCGCCGAGGGCACCATCCATCCCGGCGCCGCCGAGCGCTTCGCCGCCGAGATCGGGAAACGCGGATCCTATGTGAAGACCGTGGTGCTGAACTCGCCCGGCGGCTCGGTTCGAGACGCGCTGGCCATGGGCCGGCTGATCCGCGAGCGCGGGCTCGACACGGCGGTGGAGGCGGGCGGCTACTGCGCCTCCTCCTGTCCGCTGGTGTTTTCCGGCGGCGTGGCGCGGCGCGCGGCGGCGGACGCGGTGATCGGCGTCCACCAGGTCTATGCGGTGGCCCAGCAGGGCGGCATGCTCGACATGGCGGGCGGTATGGACCAGGCGCAGCGTGTGTCGGCGGAATGCCAGCGCCACCTGGTCGACATGGGCATCGACCCGCGGGTCTGGATCCACGCCATGGAGACGCCCAAGGAGCGGCTGTTCTACTTCAAGCCCGCCGAGCTGGAGGACCTGAAGCTCGCCACCGAGGTGGCTGGGCGCAGGCAGGAGACCGCCGGGCTCTGAGGCGATTATCCCTCTCGCATCCCCATATCCGCCATGTGTGCGCGGATGATCGATGCGAAGTCGGGATCGGCGACGAAGCCGAGATCGCGGGCGCGGCGGGCTGCGAAGGCTGTCGGCCATCCGGCAACGATGCGCTCGATGAAG
>JAEWEX010000080.1 GCA_023389135.1 Pseudomonadota bacterium
TCGACGTCGCCGAAATCTTCAAAAAGACACCTTATGTCGCGGATTTGAAGCCGGGCGGCCGTTATGTCGCCAAAGACCTGTTCGAAGTTGGCGGCGTGCCGTTGCTGATGAAGACGCTTCTCGACCATGGCTTCCTGCATGGCGACTGCCTGACGGTCACCGGGCGGACCATCGCGGAAAACCTGGAGAAGGTGCGCTGGAACGCCGAACAGGATGTGGTGCTGCCGGCCGACAAGCCGCTCACGCGCACCGGCGGCGTCGTCGGGCTGTCGGGCAACCTCGCGGAGGAGGGCGCCATCGTGAAGGTGGCGGGCATGAAGAACCTGAAGTTCTCGGGCCCCGCCCGCTGCTTCGACAGCGAGGAGGCCTGCTTCGAGGCGGTGAGCAAGCGCCAGTACGAGGAAGGCGAGGTCCTGGTGATCCGCTACGAGGGCCCGCGCGGCGGACCCGGCATGCGCGAGATGCTGGCGACCACCGCCGCGCTCTACGGCCAGGGCATGGGCGACAAGGTCGCGCTGATAACTGACGGCCGGTTCTCGGGCGCGACCCGCGGCTTCTGCATCGGCCATGTCGGGCCGGAGGCGGCCGTGGGCGGCCCGATCGCACTGCTTCAGGACGGGGACATGATCGACATCGATGCGGTCGAGGGCCGCCTCGAGGTCAGGCTGTCGGACGAGGAGCTCGACCGGCGGCGCAAGGACTGGACGCCCCGTCCGGAAAATTTCGGCTCGGGGTCGCTCTGGAAATACGCCCAGGGTGTCGGCCCCGCACGGAACGGCGCGGTCACGCATCCTGGCGGCGCAGGCGAGATCAGGTGTTATGCGGATATATGACTGGGTCGCCGGCGCGTTCATTGCCGGCGTAGCCATCACCGGCGGCGCGGAAGCGTTCGACCGGCCTGCCCTGACCGGCCAGCCGTCGCTCTCGACGGCCGGCACGGTCGAGGTCATGCGCAGCGCCGACGCCGGCCGCGCCGGCCAGGCGCAGGCGCTGGTGGCGCAGAGCGGCGCCCAGGAACTGACGCCGGGCTCCGCCTATGCGACCGGCGTGAATGCCTATCTGTCCGGTGACAAGTCCACCGCCGTAACCGCGCTGCAGTTCGCGGCCGGCAAGGGCCATGCCATCGCCCAGTGGAAGCTCGGCCGCATGTATGCCGAGGGCGACGGCGTCAGCCACGACGACATCAAGGCCTTCAACTATTTCCGCGACATCGTGCAGTCCTATGCGGCAGGCGATCCCGATTCCATGGAGGTCAACTCGCAGGCGCCCTATGTCTCCGACGCGCTGGTGTGGCTGGGCTCCTACTATCTCGAGGGCATTCCGGGACAGGTTCAGCCCAATCCCGACATCGCCCGGCAGCTGTTCGTCGACGCCGCCTTCAACCATGGCGATCCGAACGCGCAGTACAACCTGGCTCGGATGTATCTCGACGGCACCGGCGTCAAGCGCGACCCGGGGCAGGCGGTCCGGCTGCTGAACCTCGCCGCCCAGAAGGAACACCCGGCGTCGCGTGCGCTGCTGGGCCACATCCTGTTCACGGGCGACCTCACCCGCAAGCAGGCGGCGCTCGGCCTGATGTGGCTGACGCTGGCGCGCGAGCCGGCGGAGCTGAATGCCCGCCCCGAGGACGCCTGGATCATCGACCTGCACGACAAGGCGCTGGCGCTCGCCACCGAGGACGAGCGCGCCACCGCGCTCGCCTATCTGGAGCGCTATCTCAGCCGCCGTAACTGACGGCCCCCGCGCTATCGCGCCGCGATGTCCAGGTCCGCCACCACGGGGACGTGGTCGGAGGGCTTCTCCCGATTGCGCTCGTCCCTGTCGATCCACGCGTATTGCAGACAGTCGGTCGCCTCCGGCGACAGCATCAGGTGGTCGATGCGGATGCCGTTGTTCCGCTGCCATGCGCCGGCCTGGTAATCCCAGAAGCTGTAGAGCCCTTCGGAGGCGTCGGTCGCCCTGACCGCGTCGGTGTAGCCCATGGCCGCCAGCCGCCGGAAACGCCCGCGGCTCTCCGGCTGGAACAGCGCGTCTTCCATCCACGCCTCGGGGTTGCGTGCGTCCTCGGGCGTGGGGATGACGTTGTAGTCGCCCGCGAGCGCGACCGGCTCCTCGAGCTCCAGCAAATCGCGGGCATGCGCGATCAGCCGGTCCATCCAGCCGAGCTTGTAGGGAAATTTCTCCGTGCCCAGGGGATTGCCGTTGGGCAGGTAGATCGAGGCAATGCGCAGCGCGCCGGCGGCGGTCGATATCACCGCCTCGATGTAGCGCGACTGCCCGTCATCCGGGTCGCCGGGAAGGCCGCGGCGCACATCCTCCAGCGGATGGCGGGAGACGAGCGCCACGCCGTTGAACGCCTTCTGACCATGCACGGCGACGTTGTAGCCGGCATCCTCGAATGCCTGGCGCGGGAACGCGTCGTCCTGGCACTTGAGCTCCTGCAACGCCAGAACGTCCGCCCGGTTGTTCGCGAGCCAAGCGAGCACGTGGTCGGTGCGCTGCTTGATGGAGTTCACGTTCCAGGTGGCGATTCGCATGACGTGCTTTCCGAAGAGGGCGCCTGGGCCGCCGTCACCGGGTGGCCCGGTCGCGGCATCCAGCTTGCTTCGGCATGTGCCGGCAGCCGGATGCTCCGGTCATGCCGGAGCATGGCGGAGGGAGGGGCTAGAGCGCGAAGCTGGTGCCGCAGCCGCAGGAGGAGGCGGCGTTGGGGTTGCGGATCTGGAACGAGGCGCCGATCAGTTCGTCCACGAAGTCGATCTCGGAGCCCTTGAGATACTCCAGGGACACCGGGTCGATCAGAACCTCGACCCCGTCGCGCACCGCCATCACGTCGTCGGCGGCGGGGGCGCGCTCGAAGGCGAACTCGTAGCGGAATCCGGAACAGCCGCCGCCCTCCACGCTGACGCGCAGCCGCGCGCCTTCGGGCTCGGTCTTCAGGATGTCGCGGATGCGCCTGGCGGCGCTTTCCGTCACGACGACGTCGTCGGTTGTCACGGTCTCGATCTCCCGATCGGTCATGGCGCGTTGCGCGCCGTTCATCGACACTCTATGTGCGATCGGCCCCCTTGACGAGCAAGGGGCGAGGCGCGGGGCAACAACATGATGGACGCCAAGAGGCGCCGCAGCGCGCCCTGGGCCAGCGACCCGGATGCGTCGCGCGGACGGCTCCATCCCGAGGAGCCGAGCCCGACCCGCACGGAATTCCAGCGGGACCGCGACCGCATCCTGCATTCCTCGGCATTCCGGCGACTGAAGCACAAGACGCAGGTGTTCGTCTATCACGAGGGCGACCACTACCGCACGCGGCTGACCCACACGCTCGAGGTGGCCCAGGTCGCGCGCTCCATCGCCCGCTCGCTGGGGCTCGACGAGGATCTGGCCGAGACGCTTGCGCTTGCCCACGACCTCGGCCACACGCCGTTCGGCCATGCCGGCGAGCGTGCGCTCGACCGCGCGATCTCCGCCCATGGCGGGTTCGATCACAATGCCCAGACGCTGCGCATCGTCACCGGCCTGGAGCGGCGCTACGCGGCCTATGACGGCCTCAACCTCACCTGGGAGACGCTGGAGGGGCTGGTCAAGCACAACGGGCCGCTGACCGACCGGGCAGGGCGGCCCGTGGGCCGCCATGCCGGCGAAGGCCTGCCGCTCGCCATCCGCGCCCACGCGCAGGATCAGGACCTCGAACTGTGGAGCCATGCCGGCCCCGAGGCGCAGGCCGCGGCGCTGGCCGACGACATCGCCTATGACGCCCACGACATCGACGACGGGCTGCGGGCCGGGCTGTTCGCGCTGGACGACCTCGCCGAGGTGCCGTTCCTGGCCGACATTCTCGATGAGGTCCGGCGCCGCTGGCCGGGGCTGGAGACCGCGCGCGCGGTCCACGAGGTGGTGCGGCGCGTGATCACGCGGCTGGTGGAGGACGCCATCGCCGAAGGCGGTCGCCGCATCGGGGCCCTGGCGCCCGCAGCCGTCGAGGACATCAGGCACGCGGACAAGGCCGTGGTCGCGTTCTCCCCGGCGGTCGCGAGCGCCGACCGCGACATCAAGGCGTTTCTCTATCCGCGCATGTACCGCCACGAGCGTGTGATGCGCGTTATGCGGAACGCCGAGGCCGTGGTGGAGGACCTGTTCCGCCGCTATGCCGCGGATCCCTCGCTGATGACCGAGGAGTGGTCGTCAGGTGTCGGCGGCCTCGACGAGGCGCGCCGCCTGCGCCGGGTGGCCGACTTCATCGCCGGCATGACCGACCGCTTCGCCATCGCCGAGCACCGGCGCCTGTTTGACGCTTCACCGGATTTGCGCTAGGCGGCCCGCTCCCGCGCCGACCCCGAGCGCCGACCCGCAGGTTGCCATGAACCTCTTCGCGATCTTCGAAGACCGCGTCAAGACCGCCGTCCAAGCGCTTGTATCCGAAGGACTTGTTCCGGCCGACGCCGACCTGTCACGCATCGTCGTGGAGCCGCCGCGCGACGCCAGCCACGGCGACGTCGCCACCAACGCGGCCATGGTGCTGGCCAAGCCGGCAGGCCGCAAGCCGCGCGAGATCGCCGATGCCCTGGCGACGAAGCTGGGCGCCGACCCGGATGTCGAGGCGGTGGCGGTGGCGGGCCCCGGCTTCATCAACCTCACCCTCTCGCTGGGCTTCTGGCCGCGCGTGCTGGCGGCGGCGCTCGCGGGAGAGGGCTATGGATCGAGCCGGATCGGAGAGGGCAGGCGCGCGAATGTCGAATACGTCTCGGCCAATCCCACCGGGCCCATGCATGTCGGCCATTGCCGCGGGGCAGTGTTCGGCGACGCGCTGGCGACGCTTCTCGCCTTTGCCGGCCATGACGTCACCCGCGA
Source organism: Pseudomonadota bacterium (assembly GCA_023389135.1). Classification (GTDB taxonomy): domain Bacteria; phylum Pseudomonadota; class Alphaproteobacteria; order Rhizobiales; family Methylopilaceae; genus Agaricicola. Next base: position 4,849 of record JAEWEX010000080.1, read on the forward strand.
GTACTACATCAACGACGCAGGCGCGCAGGTGGACGTGCTCGCCCGGTCCGCGTTCCTGCGCTACCGCGAGGCGCTTGGAGAGGACATCGGGCCGATCCCGGAGGGCCTGTATCCGGGCGACTACCTGAAGCCCGCCGGCGCCGCGCTCGCCGATCTCCACGGTCCGGCGCTGAAGAGCATGCCCGAAGCAGAGTGGCTTCCCGTCGTCCGGGCGGCGGCCATCGAGGCCATGATGGACATGATCCGCGAGGATCTGGCCGCGCTGGGCATCGCCCACGACGTGTTCTTCTCCGAGCGGACGCTGCACGAGGGCGGCCGGATCGCCGACACCGTCCGCGCGCTCACCGACCGCGGATTTATCTATCGCGGCACGCTGCCGCCGCCCAAGGGGCAGGTTCCCGAGGACTGGGAGGATCGCGAGCAGCTTCTGTTCCGCGCCACCGAGGTGGGCGACGACATCGACCGGCCGTTGGTGAAGTCCGACGGCAGCTACACCTACTTCGCCGCCGACGTGGCCTATTTCCGCCACAAGTTCGAGCGCGGCTTCTCCGACATGATCTATGTCCTGGGGGCCGACCATGGCGGCTACGTCAAGCGGCTGGAGGCGGTCGGGCGGGCCATCGCCGGCGACGCCGCTGCCGTCGACGTCAAGCTGGTCCAGCTCGTGCGCCTGTTCCGCGACGGCGAGCCGGTCAAGATGTCCAAGCGCTCGGGCGACTTCGTGACGTTGCGCGAGGTGGTGGACGAGGTCGGGCGCGACGCGGTGCGGTTCATGATGCTGTTCCGAAAGAACGATGCGGTGCTCGACTTCGATTTCGCCAGGGTGGTGGAGAAGTCGCGCGACAATGCGGTGTTCTATGTGCAGTACGCACATGCCCGCACATGCTCGACCTTGCGCAATGCCGCCGAGGTGCCGGGAATCGCTGTCACCGGCACGCCGGAGATGTCGGTGCTGTCCCGGCTTGCCGATTCGGGCGAGATCGGCCTGCTGCGCCGACTCGGCGAGTATCCCAGGACGGTGGAGGCGGCGGCGCGCACGCATGAGCCGCACCGGGTGGCGTTCTACCTTCATGATCTGGCCAGCGACTTTCACGCACACTGGAACAGAGGCAAAGAGTCGCCACATTTACGGTTCATTATCGAAGGTGATGAAGAGTTGAGTAGCGCGCGCATCGCACTAGTTCGCGGCGTGCGTGATGTATTGGCGTCCGGTCTCGGCATTCTGGGAGTGTCGGCGCCGCAGGAAATGCGCTGAGGCGCGGGCCACGGGGTGGCGACGCGGCCGGGCGCGCCAGGAGCACCATGGCCCGCGATCCTTCCCGCCGCAGCGATCCGTTCGCAACCTTCCGGGACCGCCGTCCGGCCGAGCAGGACTGGGCGGAGGAGGGCGATCCCCTCGCGGAGCTCGCGCGCCTCGTGGGCGACGAGCCTGGCGGCCGCGACGGCCGGCAGGAGCCGGGTTTCGGCAATCGTGCGGAGCCGCGTTTCGACGATCTCGATCCTCCCGGCGGATGGGCCGCCGACGACGACGGCTGGGACGACCCGGCGCCGCGGGCGCTGGGGCCGGCTCCGGACCTGTTCGCGGCCGTGCGCAACGACCCCCGTCGCGACGCCGGGCATCCGGACGGCCCACACTACGCCGCTGCCGACCCGCGCTATGAGGCCGCCCCGGCCTATGATGACGGCTATGTCGACGACCCGCGCTATGCCGACCAGTATTACGACGAGACCGACCCGGTCTATGCCCAGGACGGCCACATGCCCCCCCATGGCGGCGCCATGGAACAGGCCGGCGGCCGCCGCCGCGGCGGCGTGCTCACGGTCGCGGCCGTTCTCGGCGTTGCCGTCCTCGGCACGGCGGCGATTGCCGGCTACCGGCTGTTCGCGGGCCCCGAGGCGGGCGGCGAGCCGCCGCTGATCCGCGCGGAGAGCGAGCCCACCAAGGTCCAGGCGGCCACCGACGATCCGGATAAGCAAATACAGGATCGCGTAGCGGCCAACGACGCGCCGCGCGTGGTGGAGCCCGAGGAGCCGGGCCAGCGCCCCGGTGGCGGCAACCAGGTGTCGCGCGTGATCCTGCCCGGCGGCAACGCCGGCAGCCAGCCGGCGTCGGGCGTCGACGCCAACGGCGTCAGGCGCGTGCAGACATTCGTGGTGCGCCCCGACGGCACCGTCGTCGATTCGCAGGGTGACCGCGCCGGCATGTCCGCGGGCGGGCAGCAGCCGGCGCCCGGCGGCATTGGCGAACTCGCTGCCGCCGCGACCGACGATCCGGCCGCGCTGGACGAGCCTGCCGAGATTGTCGGCGAGGACGAAGGCCCTTCCGCCGGCATGAGCTTCGTGCCCGGCCAGCAGTTCGGGATTTCGGCGGAGCCGCCTGCAGGCGCGCAGCGCTCCGGCCAGGGCGGCTCGGTCCCGATCCCGTCGCCCCGGCCCAACGATTTCGCCTCCGCCGCGACCGGCCGTTCGCAGCCGATCGATACGCTGCGCCCCGCCCAGCCGACGGCGCAGCAGGGCGGCCAGGGCAACGCCCCCATGCAGATCCAGCAGTTCCAGACACCCACCACTCCCCAGGGAGCCGCGCAGCGGACCCAGCCTGTGGCGACGGTCGCGCCTCCGTCCGCGAATTTCGGCTCTCAGGGCGGTGGCCGCGGCTTCGTGGTGCAGGTGTCGTCGCAGCGCTCGGAGGCTGACGCGCGTGCGTCCTACCAGAACCTGCAGCGCCGCCACCCGCAGATCCTGGGCGGCCGCCAGCCGGTGATCCAGACCGCCAATCTCGGCGATCGCGGCGTCTACTACCGCGTGCGCGTCG
>JAEWEX010000120.1 GCA_023389135.1 Pseudomonadota bacterium
CAACAATCTCACGAAGGGCTGTGCGGACGACTGGACTCTGGAGGACCTGCGCAGCCGGGGCCTGGCGCTGTTCTTCAATCGAACGCCGGAAGACCAGTATCTCGCCGCAGCGATCGGCGCCATCGAGATGCTGAAGACCGGCTGCACCTCGGCCTATGACCAGTTTGTCGCAGTGCCCGCCCATACGCCGGAGGGGGTGGCCGCGGTCGTGCAGGCCTATCGGGACGTCGGCATGCGCGCGATCCTCGCGCCGGCGGTGTCGGACATCGTGTTCTATCGCGCGGTGCCCGGGCTGATGGAACTCCTGCCCGACGACATCGCACGCGAGGTCGGGCGCATGCGTGCCGCGCCGGCCGACGCCCATCTGGCGATCAGCCGGGACGCGGTCAGGCGCTGGGACGGCCATGCCGACGGCCTGATCGGCATGGCGACAGCTCCGGTCGTACCGACAGAGTGCACAGAGGCGTTGATGTCCGGCTGTGTCGACATCGCGCACGAATTCGGCGTCGGCCTGCACACTCACCTGGCGGAGACCAAGATGCAGGCGATGGAAGCCGAGCGTCGCTGGGGGCACTCGCTGGTGGTGCAGCTTGAGGGGGCAGGGGCGGTCGGGTCCGGCTTCGTCGGTGGGCACGGGGTCTGGATCGACGATGACGACATTGCGCTGCTGGGCCGCCGCGGCGGCATGGTGGCGCACAACCCGGCGAGCAATCTCAAGCTCGGCAGCGGCATCGCGCCCGTCCGCGAGATGCTGGACGCGGGTGTGGTCGTGGGCATCGGCGCCGACGGCTCGATGGCATCCGACAACCAGAACATGTTCGAGGCCATGCGCATCGGAGCGCTGATATCCAGGGTGCGGTTCCCGCATCGGCCGGATCGCTGGCTGGGCGCGCGCGACATGCTGCGCATGGCGACGGTGGACGGCGCCAAGGTGATGGGCCTCGCTGGCGAGATCGGAGCGCTGGAGCCGGGCCGCCGCGCCGACATCGTTCTTCTCACGGCGGACAGCCCGTTCCTGAAGCCCCTCAACGACATTACGAACGCCCTCGTCTACGCCGAAACCGGCGCCGACGTTCGCATGGTGGTAGTCGACGGCCGCGTGGTGGTGCGGGACGGCCGCGTCACCACGGTGGACGAGACGGCCCTCCGCGCGCGCGCCGCCGATGCGGCCGGCCGCCTTATGCGCCAAGTGGAGCAATTTGACGATCTGCCGCGCCGCATCGAGCCTTATTTGCGCTCAAGCTGCGTAGCGTGCGCCAAGAGGAGGATGCACATCAACCGCTACGCTGCCTGATGTACGCTCGTGTAATCGAATCCGCGGCGGCAGCGCGGCTCTGCGCATCCGCGCTTGCGCGAAATCCCTGCTGCCCGGATTCCGTACCCTGATCGCGTGCGGTGCATTCCCTGTTTTCCCGGAACAGGGAATATCGGGATCATCGCCTGAGAACGCAGGGGTCGTGATCGAGCGCACCGGCACCTGCGCCCCGGATTCAATGCAATTTCCCTGTTATTTCCCTGTTTCGGCGGATCGAGGCCGCAGACCGCTGCAAACCCGACTGCGTGCGCCACCAGGTGCTTCCCGCCCAATCGCCGCCTTCCGCCTTCGCGAGTGCCGACGGCGCCGACCGGGGAGCATCATGACAATGCCGGGAGCGGCGTCCGCCGCCGCGACGGGTGAACTCCATCCCCACCGGTGATGTTTGGAGCGGATAGATACCTGACAGATGTTCGGAGACGTGCCTGACACTTCCTGGACGGTTTGGTCTGGGAGGGTGGGATGGCTTGGCGGGAGGCGTCTGTGGTGGATCTGCGTCGCGAGTTCTGCCTGCTGGCGGGTCTGGAGGGGGCCAATGTCACGGCGCTGTGCGCCGGGTTCGGCATCAGCCGGCAGACCGGCCATCTGTGGCTGGGGCGGCATCGGGCCGGCGAGCGGCTGGCGGCTACGACAGCGCCTGGTTCCGCGAGGGACTGGAGGCCAGGGGGCATCGAGCCGTGCACCCCGTCCAGCCGGCGCGGCTACCCGCTACGACCGATGCGCCCACACCTTCTTCTCGGCCATCTGCATCGCAGCAGCCGTCGTCTTCTGGCTCTGATCGATGAGTCCTTAGCCTAGCGCCCGGACCGGGACGCCGCACCGGCTGTGATCAGGCTTTCGATCTCGGGGGACGACAGACCTGCCTCCGCCAGAACCTCTCCCGTATGCTCTCCAAGTTCCGGCGCCGGCCTGCGGACGGTGGTCGGCGCCCCCATGCGGATGGCGTTGCCGAGCAGGCGGGCCCGGCCGGCGCGCGGGTGCACATGGTCGATCACCAGGCCGCGGGCGCGCGTATGCGGGGCGTCCAGCGCCTCCGCGACGCTGAGGACCGGCGAAATGCAGATCTCGGCGTCACGCAGGGCCTCGAACCACTCGTCCCGCGTCCGGGTCAGGAATATGCGCGTCAGCTCGGCGCGGATCGCATGTCCCGTCTCGCCGTCGTCGTACTGGTGCGGCAGCCACTCGGGATGTCCGAAGACCTTGCACAGATTGGCCCAGAAGTGCGGCTCTATGGCCGAGATCGCGATGTGGCCGCCATCGGAACACTCGTAGACGTCCGACATGGGGTAACGGCCATTGTGTCGATCCTCCCCGCGCGAAGGGGCGGTCCCGGTGCCGAAATAGCCCGCCGCGGCGGTGACCAGCGTGGAGATCGCGCTGTCGTAGAGCGAGACGTCGATGTAGCGGCCGCGTCCGGTCGCCTGCCGCTCGTGCAGCGCCATCATGATGGCGAGCGCGGCCGACAGGCCGGCGACGATGTCCGAGATCTGGACGCCGGACGGCATGGGCGGGCTGCCGCGCCGCCCGAGCAGGCTCATGATGCCGGACAATGCGAGATAGTTGGGGTCATGCGCCACGACATCGCGCAGCGGGCCGTCCTGGCCGAAGCCCGACAGCGAGCAATAGACCAGACGCGGGTTGATGGCGCTGAGCGCCTCGTAGTCCAGCCCGAGCCGGGCCATGACGCCCGGCCTGAACTGCTCCAGAAGCGCATCGGCGCCGGCCGCGAGCCGCCGGAACGCTTCGAGCCCCGCCGGCGACTTGAGGTCGAGCGCGACGCTGCGCTTGTTGCGATTGAGGGTCATGTGGCGGAACGAGACGCCGTCGCGCAGCGGCTGCGCGGTACGGAACCCGTCGCTGCCCCGCAGATCCTCGACGCGGATGACGTCCGCCCCGAAATCGGCCAGCACCTGCGTGCCGAACGGGCCCGGCAGCAGCCGCGACATGTCCAGAATGCGCAGGCCGGCCAGCGGCAGGCGGGGCTCTTGCGCAAGCGCGGTGTGTTCGTTCATCCGGCCCTCCCGGCCGCTGCTTCGAAGGAGCCGGGTTCAGCGCCGGATGCCCAGGGCGTATTCCGCGACCAGCGAGACGTGGATCTCGTTGGCGCCCTCGATGATCTCCATCACCTTGGCGTCGCGGAACCAGCGGCTGACCGGGTATTCCTCGGAGACGCCGTAGGCGCCGTGGATCTGCACGGCGTCATGGGCGGACTGCATGGCCATCCGGCTGGCGTGGAGCTTGGTCAGCGACGCCTTTGCGCGAGCGGGTTCGCCGCGGTCCCTGGCGGCGGCAAGGTCGAGCGTCAGCAGGCGCGCCGTCGCCTCCGCCTCGACCATGGCCGCGATCTTCTGCTGGATGATCTGGCGCGAGGCGATCGGCGCCCCGAAGGTGGTGCGTGACCGGGCATAGGCGACCGATTCCTCGAGACACCCGCGGATCATGCCGCAACAGCGCGCCGACACGCCGAGGCGGCCGGCCTCCACCGAACACATGGCGATGCGCATGCCCTCGCCCTCCTGCCCGAGGCGGCTGTCCTCGGGCAGTTCCACGTCGTCGAAAACGATCTCGCCGGTCTCGAGCGGGCGGAAGCCGAGCTTGCCCTTGAACACGGATCGGGAGACCCCGGGTGTGTCAGCCGGCAGCAGAAATGCGGTGATGCCCCGGGCTCCCGCGTCGGGATCGGTCCTGGCGAACACCAGGATGAAGCCGCAGGACTGCGCCATGG
>JAEWEX010000152.1 GCA_023389135.1 Pseudomonadota bacterium
CGGGCGGGGCACCCCCCCGGCCGGCGGCCGGATCAGTCCTTGCCCACCGCCTTGACGGTGGCGTCGAAGAACGCCTGGTCCTTCACGAGCCCCGCGAAGGTCTCGAACAGGCCCTTGGACACGGCGACGAAGGCCTGCTGCTGCTCCGGCGTGAGGCGGTCGACCTGCATGCCGTTCTGCTCCAGCGTGGCGATGGACTTGTCCGCGTCGGCGGCGTCGTTCTCGACCTTCCAGGCCTCGGCCTCGACGGCGGCTTCCTGGATGGCGGCCTTGTGGGCGTCGCTCAGCGCGTCGAACTTGGCCGGGTTGATGCCCAGCACCCAGCCATCGGCCATGTGGTTGGAGATGGTGGCGAACTTCTGGACCTCGAAGAACTTCGCCGACACCGGGATGTTGATGGGATTTTCCTGGCCGTCCACGACCTTGAGCTGGAGGGCGTTGTAGACCTCGCCGAACGCCATCGGGGTCGGCGCCGCGCCCATGGCCTTGAAGAACTCGACCCAAAGCGGGTTGTTGGGCACACGGAATTTCAGGCCGTCGAGATCCTCGGGCGCGAGGATGGCGCGGCGGGAATTGGTCATCTGGCGGAACGGGCGGGGCCACATGCCGAGGCCCTTGATGCCGATGCCGTCGAGCTCCGAGATGAGTTGCTGGCCGTGCTCGCCGCCGAGATATTCGCGCAGCTGCGCCATGTCGTCGAACAGGTAGGGGATCGAGATCGCCGTGAACTTCGGGTTGAAGTTGGCGTAGAGCGAGGTCGACAGCAGCAGCATGTCCAGCGAGCCGCCGGCGAGCTGGCGCACCGCCGCGGACGGATCGCCGCCATAGAGCTGGCCGTTGGCGAACACGCGGATCTCGACCTCCCCGTTGGTCTTGGCCTTCACAAGCTCGGCGAACTTGTTGGCCGCGACCGTGATCTCCGAGGAGTCCGGGTCCGGGGTGGAAAGCGTGAAGCTGGTCTGGGCTTGCGCCTCGGGGCCGAAGGCCAGCGTCGCGGCGAGGCCGACGATACCGAGCAGCCGGGTGAAATGCATGAGCCTATCCTCCAATTTTTATTGGTTAGACCAATAGCCTAGCGCCTTCGTAAATCCGTGCCAAGTGGTATAACCAATTATTCGGTACGGGGAGAAGCCGGCCGGCGTCAGGCCACGGAGCTCTCGGCCCGCGGCGTAGCGGGCGCGCTGTCTCGGGATGCGTTGGAGAGCAGGTCATGCGGGCCGCGCCCGCCTCGCCATCAGCCGGGCGGCAGGCACACGCCTTCGTAGCCGCGGCCCCCGGTCGAGCCCGTCCGCGACGGCCGCGCTGGCGGCCGGCAGGCGACGACGGTGAGGCCGCCGGGATTTCCCGGCAGCGATGACAGCCGCGCATCGCCCGGATCGAAGCGCGCCACCTGGCCGGGCGCGAGCGTGCGGCTCTGCGCGCAGGGCTCGGGATTGGTCTCGCCCGGCAGGCACAGGCCCACCGTTATCGGCTCGTCGCAGACGTTCGTGATCACGCGCGGCTGCACCTGGCCGGTCATGCCCTTCGTGCAGTGGTTGACATCCGCCCGCAGCGAGGCGCGCTGGTACCTGCCCGTCGCCGCATCCAGCAGGGGCGGCAGCAGCACGGCCACGGCCGCGCCGGCGAGCAGGCCGGCCCACAGCGGCACCCGCGGCGGCCGGCCCCGCACATTGCCGATGAACAGGACGAGCAACGCCACCCAGGCCCCGATGAACAGCTTGTCCGGGGTGACCGCAGGCCATGCCCGTTCCAGCATCGCGACGGCCGGGGGAAGGAGGAACGCCCCCGCGACGCCGGTCAGGAGCAGGGTGACCGCCGACAGGCGAGGCTTCAGGGCGCCCGCGCGCAGCATCACCGTTGCGAGAACCGTCAATAGGCCAGCGAACACGTCGCCGGAAGCAAGCTCTGGCATCGGGCGCCCCTTGTCCGGACGCCGAGCCGCGCCCGCCCGACACCTGCCACATCCAGAAGCCGCGCTCAATTTGCCGGCCGGAGCGCGGAACACGGCGCGGCCACGCCCCGGACGGACACGGACGAAAGCGCGCAAGGAGGGAGGAGGGAGGATTGGCTGGGGGACTTGGATTCGAACCAAGACTAACGGAGTCAGAGTCCGTTGTTCTACCGTTAAACTATCCCCCACCGGGCGCCGCGCGCGGGCGGGCCGAGTGTGGCGTCGAGATAGGTCACTTTTGGCGGCGGGTCAACCGAGCCGTCGCAGCCGCGGGGCGGCGCGGGCCCGTTGCGATCGTTACGGTTTGAATCAAATGCCTCGGGGGATTTTCGGCCGTTCGTTGCAGGTCGGCGGTTATGCAGGGCGCCGCGCACGTCCAGCGTTCACCCGAGAGGCTTCCATGGCCGCCGCCCATGCCCGCTTCGCCGGAATTTCCGTGCTCGTCGTCGATGACGACGCCCATATGCGCAAGATCATCCGCAGCCTGCTCATGGGCTTCGGCATCGGCCAGGTCTACGAGGCCGGCGACGGCGCCCAGGGGCTCGAGCAGGTCCACCAGTTCCGGCCCGACGTCATCGTCACGGACTGGGAGATGCCGATGCTGAACGGCGCGGAGATGGTGCGCCTCATCCGCAATCCGAAGACCTCGCCGCAGGCGACGGTTCCCATCATCCTCGCCACCGCCCACACCCAGCGCCGGCGCATCCAGGAGGCGCTGCGGCTGGGCGTCAACGAGGTGCTGGCCAAGCCCTTCTCCGCCAAGTCGCTGATGCAGCGCCTGGACGCCGTGATCCACCGGCCGCGGCCGTTCCTGCATGTGGCGGGCTATTTCGGGCCGATGCCCCGGGACGGCCGGCTGGCGGCGGCAGGCCGCCCCCGCGCCGCGGCCGCCGCGGAGTAGGACCCTCTCCCGGCGGGAGAGGGTGCCCCCGAAGGGGCGGGTGAGGGACACAGACCTGGCCCGGACATGCGCCGCCGGTCCCCTCATCCGGCCCTCCGGGCCACCTTCTCCCCCGGGAGAAGGGCAAAAGACCCCCCGGAGGGGCGGGTGAGGGCCACCGCTGCCGCGTGAGGTTTGCCCTGCGGCGCGGCGCTGCTAAGCTTCCGTCCCGAAACAGGCCGTGGTGGACTCCGTCGGGCGATCACGCCGCAGCGGGGCTGCCGGCCCCGAGAGGTTGGGAAGGTGGATGGCAGCGTGAGCCCGTCGCAGGCGCCGGCGGGCGCCGACGGGATGGCGTCCCTGCGCGAGACGGCGCGCTCCGCGTTGGCCGTGCCGCGGCGCGGCTGCTCGGCGCTGCTCTACGGCGCGCTGGATCTCGGCACCAACAACTGCCGGCTGCTGGTGGCGCGGCCCGCCGCCGGCGGCTTCCGCGTGGTCGACGCCTTCTCGCGCATTATCCGCCTGGGGGAGGGCATCCAGACCCATGGCGCCATCAGCGCCGCCGCCATCGGCCGGGCGGTGGAGGCGTTGAAGATCTGTGCCGACAAGCTCGCCGCGCGCAACGTCACGCGCGGCCGCTTCATCGCCACCGAGGCCTGCCGGCTCGCCGCCAAAGGCGACGAGTTCGTGGAGACCGTGCGCGACCGCACCGGGCTGGAGCTGGAGATCGTGGACCGCGCCACGGAGGCGCGGCTCGCCGCGGTCGGCTGCTTTCCGCTGGTGGACCCGGAGGCCGACGGCGTCGTGCTGTTCGACATCGGCGGCGGCTCCTCCGAGCTGGTGTGGGTCGACCGGGTGCAGCACTGCGCCCCGCTGGGCAGCCCGCGCATCCGCGCCTGGGCCTCCCTGCCGGTGGGCGTCGTCACGCTGGCCGAGCGCTATGGCGGCGAGACCGTGACGCGCGCGATCTTCGACCGCATGGTGGAGGAGGTGACGCGCCTGCTGGCCGACTTCCCGAACCGCAGCGCGCTGGCGGAGGCCGCCTGCCGGCTGCATCTGCTCGGGACGTCCGGCACCGTCACCACCATCGCCGGCATCCATCTCGGGCTCGACCGCTACGAACGCCGCAAGGTCGACGGCGTCTGGCTCGGCGAGGACGCCATCACCGACGTGGTGGAGCGCCTCAAGGGCATGTCCTACGAGGAGCGGGTGGCGAGCCCCTGCATCGGCCGCGAACGGGCCGACCTGGTGCTCGCCGGCTGCGCCATCCTGGAGGCGATCCGCCGCGCCTTTCCCTGCGCGCGGCTGCGCGTCGCGGACCGCGGCCTGCGCGAGGGCATCCTGCTGGAGCTGATGCGCGCCGACGGCGTCTGGCGGCCGCTCGGCCCCCACGAGAAGCTGGCGCGGCAATGACGGCGAGGAAGGGCGACGACGGCAGGCCGCTCGGCGTGCGGCTGAAGACGGCGAAGAAGCGCACGACCTCGCAGCAGCGCTGGCTGACCCGACAGCTCAACGATCCCTATGTGGTGCGCGCCCGCCGCGAGGGCTTCCGCTCGCGCGCGGCCTTCAAGCTCCAGGAGATCGACGAGCGCCACAGGATCCTGAAGCCCGGCCAGCGCGTCATCGACCTTGGCGCCGCCCCCGGCGGGTGGAGCCAGATCGCGGCGGCGAAGGTGGGCGACGCCGGCCGCGTCGTCGGTATCGACATCCTGGAGATGGACCCTGTCCCGGGCGTCGAGCTGCTGCATCTCGACTTCCTCGACCAGGATGCGCCCGCGCGCCTGATGGCGGCGCTGGGTGGCCCGGCCGACGTCGTGCTGTCCGACATGGCCGCCAACACCACCGGCCACAAGCAGACCGACCACCTGCGCACCATGGGGCTGGTGGAGGCCGCGGCAGGCTTTGCGGTCGAGGTGCTGGCCCCGGGCGGCGCCTTCGTCGCCAAGGTTCTGCAGGGCGGCACGCAGACCGACCTGCTGGCGGAGCTCAAGCGCCGCTTCAAGGTCGTCAAGCACGTCAAGCCGTCGGCCAGCCGGGCGGACTCCTCGGAACTCTATGTTCTGGCGACCGGGTTCAAGGGTCAGGTATCATAGCCGGGCTTCGTGACGGTTTCGTTCGCCACGCAGCGGCGTGCCTCTCATCCTGCGGAACCTAGATGGCCACCACGCTACCCCGGCACGCCGTGCCTGCCGCCGACCGTCTTGCCGAGGCGTTCCATGCCTCGACGGGCCATGTGCTGGACGATGCACGCATCTTCCGCCGCAAGTCCGACAAGCTGTTCGTGTCGGCCGCGCTCAAGGCCGGTGGCGACCGGGTCTTCGTGAAGTACAAGGCGGACGATGCCGATGGCGAGATCGGGCAGGAGTTCGCGGCGCTGCAACGCTATTCCGCCGCTGCGGACCCGTCGTTCGGCGTGTCGCGGCCGCTGTCGCTCATTCCCGACGGGCAGGGCGGCGCGTCGCTGGTGTGCGAGTGGCACCGGCTGCCGAGCGCGGCGACGTGGCTCAAGCTCGGCATGCCGGTGGCGGCCGTGCGGCGGCGCATCATGCGCATGGCGGCGGGCTGGCTGCGCCGATACCACGAGGTCGGCGGGCTGACCGAGCGGCCGCTGGCCGAGGCGCTGGACCAGGCCTCGTTCACGGCGCGCTTCGAGCGGCTGGTGGGCGCGAGCCCGCTGGTGGACCGCAGCGGCTGGCCCGATCATGCGGCGGTGCTGGCGAGGGCGTTCGCGCTGCACGGCGCGGCGCCGGTGCGCCACTCCGTGCTGCATGGCGATTTCACGCCGTCCAACCTGCTGGTCGGCGTGGCGCGGACCATCGGCTATGACTTCATGGCCCGGGAGCGCGGCGCGGTGCTGGCCGATGTGGGGCGCTTCCACAGCGTCGGCATGTGGTACGGCCAGCTCGGCCTGCGATCCCGCCGCGGGCAGAACTATGTGGCCGACTGCCGCTATTTCATGGACCACTACGATGTGGGTGGCTTCCGCCATGGTATGCCCGCCGTGCTGCTGTTCCAGCTCGATGCGCTGCTGGACCGGGTCGAGGACCTGACCGGCAAGATCGCGGCGCCGGACGCGAAGAAGACCGCCACCTCGCGCCGCAACCTCGCCATGGTCACACCCGTCATCCGCCATCTGGTGGAAGCGCTGGGAGAGGGCGCCTGAATTCCTTCTCCCGACGGGAGAAGGTGGCCCGGAGGGCCGGATGAGGGGTGTCCGTCGCCCGTCCTGCGCGGCCCGTGACCCTCACCCGCCCCCTCCGGGGGCACCCTCTCCCGTGGGGAGAGGGGCTCTGTTCCCTTCTCCCAGCGGGAGAAGGCGGCCCGGAGGGCCGGATGAGGGGACCGGCGGCGCATGTCCCGCCATCGCCCGTGACCCTCACCCGCCTCCTCCGGGGCCACCCTCTCCCGTGGGGAAAGGGTCGTGCGTGCAAGTCACCGCTGGCGGGCGAGGGTCACCGGGTCCGGCCGCGGCTGGCCGTGGCCCGACATCTCCGCGCCCGCGTCCGGCGGCAGCCGCAGGAACGGGATGATGGCCAGCGCCGACAGGATGGCGACCAGGATGAAGGCGGGCGGGAAGTCCGCCGCAACGATCTGGGGGTCGGAGCCGCGCATGAACTCCACCGCCAGCGCGCCGATCGAGACCCCGACGCTGAGCGAAAGCTGCTGCGCGACGCTGATGAAGCCGGTGGCCCGGCTCATGCGGCGCTGGTCGATGTCGGCATAGGCCACCGAATTGATGGCGGTGAACTGAAGCGAGCGGAAGAAGCCGCCCACCAGCAGCACCGTCATGATGACGCCCCACGGCGTCTGCGCGGTGAAGGCCGCCGGCGCCGCCAGGAACAGCGTCGAGATCACGGCGTTGATCACCAGCACCCGCCGGAAGCCGAAGCGGCGCAGGATCGGGGCCGCCAGCATCTTCATGCTGATGGCGCCGATGCCGGCGGCGAAGGTGAGCACGCCCGAGTTGAAGGCCGAGAGCCCGAACCCCTCCTGCAGCATCAGCGGCAGCAGGAAGGGCGTCGCCCCGATGCCGATGCGGAAGAAGAAGCCGCCGATGATGTTGGCGCGGAAGGTCTGGATGCGCAGCAGCTCCAGGTCGATGATCGGGTTCTTGGCCCGTCCCGCATGGCGCACATAGGCCGCGAGCAGCACCGCGCCGGCCGCCAGCATGGCCAGGTTGGCCGACAGCGGCCAGTAGCCGAGCCCCAGCGAGGTCGATCCCGTGACCGCCATCACCAGGCC
>JAEWEX010000164.1 GCA_023389135.1 Pseudomonadota bacterium
GACCTGCTCTGCCCACCGACAATACTTGAACGTGGCCCTTCCGCGTTTGCACCGGGCGTTTTCGATTTTTCATTGGCCATTGGACGCGAAGGCGGGCGGACCTTCTTTGGCATTCCCATTCCGCCCACGCCCGAGGTTATCCGTCAACGGATCATTGGAAGCCGGGAAATTTTAACGAGCCAAGCGACGGTCGCCCATGACTTCTTACCACCCGTTCCGGAAATTTCTGGCCGTATTCCGGAAGACGTGCTTGCGACGATTGAAGGGGCAAGGGCCGGGCAGTCGGCCGACTCTCACCTGCAGCGCTGGCGTGTGACGTTTGTCTCCGCGAGCCCGCGCGATATGGATGCTGAAATGGAACGTCTAAGGCGGCCCCGGAGATGATGGGCATGTCATGACCCGAGCCGATCTCCCGAGACTCTGTGACAGGTCGTTATCAGTGAACCTTCCGCTCGTAGACACCTTCATGCCAGCATATGAGGTGTGGGAAACCAGGCCCGCTACTTTGGACGAGATGATCGCCAATGGGAGTTCGGGCGATGTCAAGGTCGCGGTCATAGAGAGCATCGCCGACGCGCCTGCCGCAGCACGTCATATCGCTAGAGTTGCTCAGGACAATGGTTTGAGCAATCACATCCAGACTGCGCTGAGCAAGAGTCCCGCTTACAAAGCATGGCTGCGCGCTATGCCTTCAACGACGCCAGCCCAAATCTCAAGATACCAAAAGGAATATGAGAAGAGCGATTTGTCCGCAGTTTCTAAGGAAATCGAGCAGAGCGGCAGTTTCCTCAGTGATGGACAATGTTTGTTTCACGGCGGGCTGTGGCCACCGTGCGGCTCCAATATTTTCGTTACTACCCGCCCGCTTTCCACGTCGTTATGCCCCCAAGTGGCCCTGCGGAACGCAGAGTATAAGGCAAAGGCGTATGATGCAGGCCGACTCGACCTGTTTGTACTGCGCGCGGCCAATCTCAGGACAAAAGCCTACGTCTTCAAGCGAAAAGGCACGAAACTTGGCCACGAGAGCGAGGTTCTTGTGGCAACAGGCGCTTGCCTGACACTGAAAGCAGCAACTTTCATCCGCTCGGACTATCCGGCGGCAAAGTGGGGTCGCCCTAACAAAGAGATTCCCATTTACGCTTTGGAGGCAGAATTTTCATAGATGCCTTGGAGCGAAATTACAATGGTACTACAATGACATAGACGTTCCCAGTTTCGTCCTCTCCGGCGCGCCAGTTCCGTCATGCCGATCTCCCCTGCTTCTCACTCACGCACCCGGGATAACGCCGGGCACCGCAGCGGCCCACGTACCGCCACGCGTAGCGCACGGCTGCGGTCGCGCGTTCCAGGACTTCCGTCCTGGCGGCGTTGCGATGCCGGGAAGCCCGGCGCGCATAGAAGTCGATGTCAATGGATCCGTCCGTCCGCCGCCGGATCGCGTTTTCGAAGGGCTGTTCCATGACTGTCCTCGATGGCGTTGCCGTCGCGGAGCAGTGTTCGCCGGCTGCCGCCTGGACCGCTTGACCGCGGCCTGACGATTTCCTTGCCGTCTCCTGACTTTTTGCCGGCCCCGATTACCCTGTACGCCCCCAATGGTATGATCGAACCATGCGCTACCGGTTTGGGCCGTTCGAGCTGGTGCAGGAGACCCGCGAGTTGCTGGCCTCAGGCCAGCCCCGTCCGGTCGAGCCGCTGGTCTTCGACCTGCTGTGCCAGTTGTTGCGGGCGCGGGACCGTGTCGTCACCCAGGATGAGCTGATCGCCTCGGTGTGGAACAGGCGCGTCGTTTCCGACGCCGCGATCAGCGCCAGGATAAGCGCCGCGCGGGCGGCCATCGACGACGACGGAAGACGCCAGGCCTGGATCAGGACGGTTCCGCGCCGCGGCTTCCGGTTCGTCGGCGCGGTCGAGGCGGAGGAAAGCCCCGCCCCGGCCACCGCTTCCCACGGGGGAGCCGGGCAGATGCATCAGCGCATCGCACTCTGCCGCTCCCGCGACGGGACACGCCTGGCCTATGCGACCAGCGGCCAGGGCTATCCGCTCGTGAAGGCCGGTCACTGGCTGACCCATGTGGAGCACGACTGGAACAGCCCGATCTGGCGGCCGATGCTCGACAGGCTGAGCCGCAGCTTCCAGCTGGTGCGCTACGACCAGCGGGGGAACGGCTTGTCGGACTGGCAGGTCGGCGAGCTGTCGCTGGACCTCCTCGTCGATGATCTCGAAGCCGTCGTCGACGCCGCAGGCCTGGACCGATTTGCACTTTACGGCACGTCGCAGGGCGCACCGATCGCCGTCGCCTTCGCCCGGCGACACGCGGCGCGGGTCAGCCACCTCGTGCTTCATGGCGGGTTCGAGACGGGCCGGCTGATCCGGTCGGCCGAAAGCGAGAGGGCTCAGGCCGAGGCCATCCTGACCCTGATGCGGCATGGATGGGGCAAGCCGGGCGGCGCCTTCATCAACGCCTTCGCGGCGCTGTTCATTCCCGATGGAAGCCGCGAGCAGATCGACTCCCTGGTCGAATTGCAGTCCCTGACCACATCCGCCGAGAACGCGGTGAAGCTGCGTGCGGCGGTGGACCGGCTGGACGTCAGCGATCTCCTGGAGACTGTGGACGTCCCGACATTGGTGGTCCATTCGCGCCACGACGCCGTGCAGCCGCTCGATCAGGGGCGACAGCTCGCTGCGCGCATTCCCGGCGCGGAGCTCGTGATGCTGGAAAGCAGGAACCACATCGTGCTGCCGCACGAAAAGGCGTGGCCGGTTCTGTTCGAGCGCCTGGAGAGCTTCATTCTCAACTCATGACGTCAAGGTCGCGCAGAATTGGCGCAGGCGCGCCTGCCCCTACCCCTGCCACCACAGCACCGCGCCCAGCACGAAGACGTAGCGCGCCACCTTGCCGGCGGCGACGAGGGCGGTGAAGGGCAGTAGCGGGACGCGAAGCGCGCCGGCGATCACGGTGAGCGGGTCGCCCACCACCGGCAGCCATGCAAACAGCAGCGACCACAGTCCGTAGCGCTCGAACCAGCGGCGCGCCCGCCGGTATTGCGCGGGCGAGACCGGAAACCAGCGACGGTCCGCAAAGCGCGCCAGGAAGCGGCCGCACATCCAGTTGGCGACCGAGCCCAGGACGTTTCCCGCAGATGCCGCCGCCAGCAGGGTCAGGGGACTGCCCTGCCCGCCGATCACCAGAGCGGACAGCAGCGCCTCGGACGAGCCCGGCAGCAGCGTCGCCGCGAGAAAGGCGACGGTGAACAGGCCTGCATGGGCGGTCCAATCGTCCATCCCCGCGCGCCGCCCGCCACTGCCGGGACAGCCGCTATCCCGCCGCCCGGCGGGGCATTCCCGCCGCAGGGCCGGCCGCAAAGGCTTCGCCGAACAGACGGACCGCGTTGCGGCCCGCGGCCTTGGCGACGTAGAGAGCGGAATCCGCTTCCGCAAACATCTGCGAGGGGCTGAAGCGCTGCGGCCGGTCGATGACGGTGGCGCCGATCGAAACGCCCAGCGGGATCGGCCCCGCATGCCACTGCACCGGCCGGCCGAGAACGCGGCGCGCACGTTCCAGCGAGGCCGCAACGCCGCCGCCTGGCGCCCGCAGCAGCACGGCGAACTCGTCGCCGCCCATGCGCGCGATCACGGTGGCGTCGGGGAACACGCGGGCGAGGCGCGACGCCACCTGTCGCAGGCACTCGTCGCCGGCGGAATGGCCGAAGCGGTCGTTGATCTGCTTGAAATCGTCGAGATCGACCAGCGCCAGCGCGGCGACGGCGCCGTCATGGCCGCAATGGCGCGACAGCTCCGCGCAGCGCGCCTCGAACACGCGCCGGTTTGAGAGGCCGGTCAGCGCATCCTGCTCCGCGAACTGCCGGAGACGATCCCAAAGTTCCTTCTCGTGGGTGATGTCCTGCTTGGCGCCGAAGATGCGCACCGGCCGGCCATGCTCGTGCGCGACGCCGGCGCTGAGGCGCATCCACCGCGCCTCGCCGGCCGCGGTGCAGATGCGCGCATCCATGGTGAAGCTACGGCCCTGGGCGATCAGGGCCGCGCGCAGGCGCTCCATCTGGCGTCGCGACTCGTCGTGGTAGAGCTCCACGGTCGCGCTGCGGCGAAGCTCGCTGCCGCGGCGGAAGCCGAACAGGTCGTAGACCCCGTCGGTCCAGGTCAGGCGCTGGCTGGCCAGGTCGCATTCCCAGGCGCCGATCCTGGCCAGCACGGCCGCCTGATCGTACAGCTTCCTGATGTGGGCTGCGGAGTTCGGCTCGTCTGCCGGGACGGGTCCGTTCGTCATTCCCTGAACCACTTCAACCTGCCGGGGCCGCCGTTCTGCGGCGTCCGAATCTAGCCGCAGAAACATTAAGCATGCGTTCGGCAGGACGGGATAGCCGGCGGATTTGCTGCCATCCGCGGACCGGCGACCGAACCTAGACCTCGCCCCGACGGCGCGCCTCGATGTGCTCGCGCAGCACCGCAACGTTGCGGCGGTTGGCGCGGAAGGCGACGTCGAACACGGTGCCGACGATCGGAACCGCCCCGAACATGGCGTCCA
>JAEWEX010000201.1 GCA_023389135.1 Pseudomonadota bacterium
GTCTCGGCGTCGCGGTGCCGCAGGGCATCCACGATGATGCCCAGGTCGGCGACGTTGGCGGCGATGCGCTCCGGCGTAAGAGCGTCCTGCCAGCCGCGCACCAGTTCTGCCGCCTGCCTGAGATCGCTCAGCATCTGCGCGAGCATGCTATTGCCCGTCGCCGCAGCGATCAGGGCATGGATCTCGATGTCGAAGGCGTTGGCCTGCTCGGGCGCCAGCGTGTCGTCGGTGGCCTGGGCAGAAAACCGGGAATAGGCGTCGTCGATGGTGCGCAGCTGGTCCAGCGTCGCGCGCTCCGCCGCCCAGGCGCAGGCCTGGGTCTCCAGCACCCGCCGGATTTCGAACAGCTCCGATGCCGGCCGGTCCGCCGTCGGCAGCATCGGCTGTCGCTCTTCCCCGAGCCGGGCATCTCCCGGCCGGGCGACGAACACCCCGTGATTTCGCCTGACTTGCACCATCCCCATTCCGGTGAGCACCTTCAGCGCATCGCGCAGGCTGGACCGGCTGACGGCCAGCATCCGCGCAAGCTCGCGCTCGGGCGGCAGGCGGTCGCCCGGCCCGAGGCGGCCGTCGGCGATGGCGCTCGTGATGACACGGGCGACTTCAATGCTGACCGCACGCCGCTGGCCGGGCTGGATGGCAGGCAGCCGGATGGCCCTGGGGTTTGCTGGCTTCATGGGGCGCCTTCTGTTCGGTGCGGCATCTTGACAGGGCTCGGCATTGCGGACCATCATTCCTGTCAAGTGGTATGACCACGCTTAAAAAACATAATTCATTCAGATGGATAGATCGGAGGCTGATATGCCCGGAATGATGCGCAGGCTGCTTTCGCTCGGCGTTGCCGCCGTGCTGGCGACAGGTTTCGCGGCCGAGGTCGCGAAGGCTCAGGACAAGCCGGACACGGTTCGCCTCGGATTCTATGGCGGTCCCCGGCCGTGGATCATCGGCAAGGCCGAAGGCATGTTCGAGAAGGATTTCGGGACCAAGGTCGAATGGGTCCAGTTCGGCTCGGGGGCCGACGCGCTGACCGCCATCGCGTCGGGTCAGGTGGATATCAGCCGGCTCGGCTCGACGCCAACGGTTGCGGCCATCGCGCGCGGCCTGCCGGTGGAGATGATCGCCATCTCCGGCGTCATCGCCACCAGCGAAAGGCTGATCGCCAAGGACGGCGTCAAGGAAGTCGCCGACCTGCGCGGCAAGAGCGTCGCCTATCCCCCGGGCTCCACCGCGCACTATGCGCTGATGGCATCGCTCAAGGTCGCCGGCGTCCAGACGAGCGAGGTCAAGCTCCTGTCCCTGAAGCCGGCCGAGATGCTGGCCGCGTGGCAGCGCGGCGACATCGACGCCGCCTTCGTCTGGGGGCCGTTCTCCCACCAGATGGAGGAGGCCGGCGGACACGAGGTGCTGGCGACCGAAGACCTCCAGAAGGACGGCTACTTCGTCTGGAACGACTACGTCGTGCGCAAGGAGTTCGCGGAGGAATATCCCGAGATCGTGGTCCAGTTCCTCAAGACGTTCCAGAAGACCGTCGACATGTACAAGTCCGACACCGACGCCATGGTGAAGCTGATCGCCGGCCACCTCAGCCAGCAGGAGGCCGCCGTGGCCGACACGCTGGCCGGCCTGAGCTTCCCGTCGCTGGAGGAGCAGGCCTCCGACAAGTACCTGGGAGAGGGCGGTCCCATCGTCGGCGCCATGAAGGACCAGGCGACCTTCCTCGTGGAACTCGGCGACCTGCGCAGCCGCGAGGTGCCGGAGAGCTTCGCCCCCGGCGTCAACATCACCTATCTGAAGCAGGCCGCCGGCAAGTGACGCGGGCCTTCGCCAGCGGACCTGCGGCATCATGATCCGGCAAAGGAGCCGGCCCTGGGTGAGCACCGCCGCGGTGGCGGCGGTGCTGTGCCTGTGGTTCGCGGTGGGGCGGTGGGGGCTCGTCAACCCGCTCTTCCTTCCGGGGCCCGAGGAGGTCGCACTCACCGGCTACGACCTGATGGTCGACGGCTATCGCGACGTGTCGCTGTTCGGGCACATCTTCGTCAGCATGGCGCGGGCGCTGGTGGCGTTCTTTCTGGCGGCACTCACCGGCATTCCTGTCGGCATCGCCATGGGAATGTCCCCGACCTTCAATGCCGTGCTGGACCCGTTCGTCCAGTTCCTGCGTCCTCTTCCGAAGCTTGCGCTCATTCCGCTGGTGATCGTGTGGTTCGGCATCGGCGAGTTCTCCAAGGTGCTGCTCATCTATCTCGCGACGTTCCTCACCATCGTGGTGTCCTCCGCGGCGGCGGTGATGACGGTTTCGGAGGGCCGGGTGCGCGCGGCCCAGTCGCTGGGCGTCAATGGCTGGCAGATGTTCCGCCACGTCATCCTGCCGAGCGCGCTGCCGGAGCTGTTCACCGGGGTTCGGGTCGGGATCGGCATCGGCTGGACCACCCTCATCGCGGCGGAGATGATCGCCTCGACCTCCGGCCTCGGCTGGATGGTGATGAATGCAAGCTCCTATCTGCGGACCGACGTTGTGATGCTCGGCATCGTCGTGCTGGGCATCACCGGCTACCTGCTGGACCTGTCTCTGGTGGCGGCGCAACGCCGCTGGGTCCACTGGATGGGCAAGTGATGAGCTCTCCCGCATCCAAGCTCGTCCTGGACGGAGTGACGAAGCGCTTCGTCGACGAGGCGAGGGGCCGCGACACCCTGGCGCTGGACGACATCTCCTTCTCCATCGCGGAGGGCGAGTTCGTCTGCCTGCTAGGCCCCTCCGGCTGCGGCAAGTCCACGGTGCTCAATCTGGTGGCCGGCTTCGAGAAGCCCAGTTCCGGCCGACTGCTCCTGGACGCGAAGCCGGTGGAACGGCCGGGACCCGACCGCGGCGTGGTGTTCCAGCAGCCGCTGCTGTTCCCGTGGCTCACCATCCTCGACAACATCGCCTTCGGACCGAGGATGAACGGCACCGCCGCCGCCGATGCCCGGGCCATGGTCCAGCAATATCTGGAACTCGTGGGGCTCGCAGGCTTTGGCGGGCATTTTCCCTACGAGCTGTCCGGTGGCATGCAGCAACGCGTGGCTCTGGCGCGCGCATGGGTGTCCAGCCCCCAGATGCTGCTGATGGACGAGCCGTTCGGCGCGCTCGATGCCCAGACCCGGCTCCAGATGCAGGAGTTCCTGCTCAAGGTCTGGGAGGAGCGGCGCACCACGGTCCTGTTCGTCACCCACGACATCGACGAGGCGCTGTTCCTCGCCGACCGGGTGATCGTGATGTCCGCCCGGCCCGGCCGGCTCAAGGAGGATCTGAGGGTCGGGTTCCAGCGACCGCGCGACTACGACAGCATCATCTTCGACCCGGACTACGTGCGCCTGAAGCAGCACGTTCTCCACGCCATCCGCCACCAAGACGGCCCGCCCGCCCAGCCGGCCGCAGCCACGGGACACGCCTGACATGCAAGCCGGTTCCTTCACGCGTCTCGGTCTCTACGAGTTCCTGGTGGCGAGGCGCGACGACATCCTCGACGAGGCGAAGGCGGCGGCTGCGGAGATCGCCGTGCCCGACGAGTTGAAGGGACGCATCGGACCGTCCGGCAGCAACTCTGCGCTGCCCGGCACCATGCGCCGCGACATCATGGCCGAGATCGAGGCAGGCATGATGCGGGTCCAGTCGCCGCGCGAGCTGGGCGACGAGATCCGTCGCATCGTCAAGTCGGTCTACGGCGATGAGTACGACGCGGCGCCCACCAACTCCTGCGAGGCGGCGCTCGGCGTCGCCTTCGACGCGCTGCTGACACCGCCCTCGATGGGCGGCGGCCAGCCCTACCGCGCCCGCGTCGTCGGCCTTCTGGAGCGGCACGCCGAGCACCAGCTCAGCTATGGCCGCCCGTTCCCGCCGTTCCACAAGGACGCCTTCGCCGATCGGGGCGCCATCGCGGGCGAGTTCGGCCTGCTCGGCCGCAGGCGCGAGCAGACCGACTGCGTTTTCGTGCCCATGGCGGGCGCGCGCTACGAGCTCCATGGCGCCAAGATGCATGCGAGCCCGCTCCTGATGGAGACCCGCGCGGGCGACACCGCCGACGCAGTCGCGCGCGCCGCGGCCATCCATGCCCGCGACCTGACCGGCTTCGTCAGTCTCGGCTACGACACGCCCGGCTACGGCCAGTCCGAGCGTGGCGGCGATGGCGCGCCGGAACTGCTGCGGCGCATCGGCGCGGAGGCCGCCGGCTACGGCGTGCCCTATGTCTGCGACAATGCCTGGGGCACGCCGTTCCTCGGCACCGACCCGCGCGCCATCGGCGCCGATGCCATGCTGTTCAGCCTGGACAAGGTGTCGGGCGCTCCGACCAGCGGGCTCATCATCGGCCGGGAATGGCCCATGGTCGGCATCCGCCGCGCGCTGGGCGTCCATTCCGAGCGGTTCGGCACGAGTTCGGCCC
>JAEWEX010000239.1 GCA_023389135.1 Pseudomonadota bacterium
CATCGAATTGTCCTCGGTCTTCGTCGCCGCGAAACGCGGCAGTAGCCGTTACCTAATCCGCCGGGCGCGCAAGAACCACAGGCGGACGCGGATGGCAGCCATGCGCATTGTGCAGTGCAGCGACATGGTTCCTTAACCGCGCCGCCGCTCTGATCGCGGATGCGCGCGAATCTGCACAAGCGGCTCAATCCGCTCCTGGCGCTGTGGTGGCGCATGTCGCGCGGGCTGACGCTCGGCGTGCGCGCCATTGTGATCGACGACGGCCGCGTGCTGCTGGTGCGGCACGGCTACACGCCCGGCTGGCATTTCCCCGGCGGCGGCGTCGAGCCGGGCGAGACCGCGCAGGCGGCACTCGCCCGGGAACTTGAGGAGGAGGCGGGGCTTGCGCTCCGCTCGCCGCCTGAGCTGGTTTCCGTCCACCATCATCCCGGACTTGCCGGCCGCGACCACGTGCTGGTGTTCCGCGTCACGCAATGGCAGGCGGTGCGGACCGTCGTGCCCTCGGCGGAGATCGCAGAGGTGCGGTGGTGGCCGCTGGACGCGCTGCCGCCGGACACGACGCGGGCGACGCGGGCGCGGCTGGCGGAGATCGCGTCCGCCGACGGCGTGGCGACGCCGGACTGGTAGCGACGCTCAGCCGAACCGTCCGCGGTCGTGCGGCGCCGTGTGGTCCAGCACCGGGCCGACGGGCACGATCCCGGTCGGGTTGATGGTCTTGTGGCTCTCGTAATAGTGCCGCTTGATGTGCTCGAAATTCACCGTGCCTGCCACGCCCGGCACCTGGTAGAGGTCGCGCAGGTAGTTGGAGAGGTTGGGATAGTCCGCGATCCGGCGGATGTTGCATTTGAAGTGGCCGACATAGACCGGGTCGAAGCGCACCAGCGTCGTGAACAGCCGCCAGTCCGCCTCGGTCTGTGCGTCGCCGGCGAGCCAGCGCTGCCCGTCCAGCCGCGCCTCCAGCCGGTCGAGCGTCGCAAACAGCGCCGTGGCGGCCTCCTCATAGGCCTCCTGCGTCGTCGCGAAGCCGGCCTTGTACACGCCGTTGTTGACCCGGTCGTAGACCTCCCGGTTGACGGCGTCGATCTCCGACCGCAGCGCCGCCGGATAGAAATCCGCGGTGGAGCCGGTCAGCCCGTCGAACGCCGAGTTGAACATGCGGATGATCTCGGCGCTCTCGTTGGAGACGATGGTGCGCCGACGCTTGTCCCACAGCACCGGCACCGTGACGCGGCCGGTGAAGCTCGGGTCGGCCAGGAGGTAGATCTCGTAGAGCCGGTCGGCGCCGTTGGCCGTGTCCGGGGTCGCGCCCTGGCTGGAGCCGAAGACCCAGCCTTCCGGCCCCATGAAAGGGTCCATAACCGACACCGAGACCAGGTCGGCCAGCCCCTTGAGCTGCCGGAAGATCAGGGTCCGGTGGGCCCAGGGACAGGCCAGCGAGACGTAGAGGTGATAGCGCCCGGCTTCAGCCGGGAACCCGCCTTCTCCGGAGGGGCCGGGGGCTCCGTCCGGCGTGATCCAGTTGCGGAAGCTCGATGTGGAACGCTGGAAGCGGCCTCCGGTCTTCGAGGTGTCGTACCATTCGTCACGCCATTCACCATCGACCAGGAGGCCCATCGTCCGTTTCCTCTTCTGTTGTCCAGTCCGGGACTTGGCGCGGCGGGAGGATGGCCGCAACCCCTGCACGACCGGCTTGCGCCGGTGCACGGCGGAGCGCGCCATGCGGCCCGATGGACGGCGCAGGCGGCGTCGTGCTATCGCCGCGACATGACCATCGGCTCCCACCCCATCCGACGAGGCGGCGCGCGCCACTGACGCCGCCCGCCTGCGGCCTTGCGACCGGCAAGGCCGGACCCGCCGCCCCGGAGCCCGCCCACCATGACCACCCTCACCGTCGACATCTCGGCGGAGCGCGCCGAAGACTGTCCCGCCATCGAGCGGCTGCACGAGCATGTGTTCGGGCCGGGCCGGTTCTCGCGCACCGCGTTCCGGCTGCGCGAGGGCAGGGCGCCGGTCGCCGAACTCGCCTGTTGCGCGCGGGTCGGCACGTTCCTGGTGGGTTCGATCCGCTACGATGCGATCCGGGTGGCGGCGACGCCGGCGCTGATGCTCGGCCCGCTGGCGGTGGACCCCGCCTTTGCCAGCAAGGGGATCGGGCTCGCGCTCATGACGCGCACGCTGGACGCGGCGCGGGCGCGGGGCGACCGTCTGGTGTTCCTCGTGGGCGATCTTCCCTACTACGCCCGCGCCGGCTTCGCCCGGGTGCCGGCCGGCCGCGTGGCCCTGCCCGGGCCGGTCGATCCGGGGCGGCTGCTGTTCCTGGAACTGCAGCCGGGAGCGTTCGACGGGGTCTCCGGCGTCATGGCGCCGGGGTAGGGGTCGCCCCTCTGTCATCCCTGACGGCGAAGTCGATCCGGGATCCAGGAACACCGCCTTGTCCACGCAGGACCGTGTTCCTGGATCCCGGCTCGGCGCTTCGCTTCGGCCGGGATGACATCGGAGGCGGGACGCCCTACCGCCCCTCGCGGGCCCAGGCCGCGGCCAGCCCGCCGATCAGCAGCGCGAGACCGAGAAGCCCCGCGAACAGCGGATAGAACTCCAGCCCGCGGGCGACCGAGACATTGGGCAGGGCGAGGCCCACCCAGTCGTCGCCGCCGGCCCTGCTTCCGGGGCGGGTCGCCACGATGCGCGGCAGGTCCAGCCCGTCCTCCGCGATGCGGCGCACGGTGCCGCCGGCCGCCTCCGCGATGGGACGAAGCTCATCGAGCGTCGAGGCGACGCGGAGATATTCGCGCGGATTGGGCGGGCCGACATTGGCGAAGGCGTTGAGATCGCCGGAGGCGATGCGGTGGAGGCCCAGTTCCTCGGCCTGGAAGCGGCCGCGCCACAGGCCGGGCTCGGCCTCCTCCAGCGCGACGTCCCGCACCTCGCCCGAGGGCGAGACGATGCGCGCGCCGGGATCGTCCTGCGCTAGGCTCTGGCGCTCGACGGTGACCACGGTGCCGCGGGCGGTGGCGCGCAGCGCCTCCTCCTCCAGGTCCGGCACCTTGAGCAGCCAGTGGGCGAGCCGGCGCAGCATCTCCTGGTGCGGGCCGCCGCCCTCGAAGCCCCGCGCCCACAGCCAGACATGGTCCGACAGCAGCATGGCGACGCGACCCTCGT
>JAEWEX010000273.1 GCA_023389135.1 Pseudomonadota bacterium
GGTCGCGCCACGGCGCGATGGCGCGGATGCCGTGGCGGACGCAGCCCGCCACCGCCTGCTCGAAGGTCCATTGCCGGCGGACCGTCGCGAGGTTGATGGAAAGCCCCCCGACGGTCTCCGTCATGGCATCCGCGCCATGGAGGACCAGTCGGGCTCCGCCGCGGCGCCGAGGCCGGGGCAGTCCAGCGACCCGAGCGCGATCTCGCCCTTCGAGATCGAGAGCCGCACCCTGCCGCCGCTGCGGGCGTAGAGATCGGGATGGGCGGCGAGGAACGCCTCCTGCTCGGCCTCCGGCGCCGCGCCGAAGCCGTCGACGTAATGGTGGCCGTTGCGCTCCACATGGCGGCAGCCGATCAGGCTGGCCAGCACGAGATCCTGCTGCACGGCGATGCCGGCCTGGGTGGTCAGATCCTCCGCCGTCATGAAATGCGGCGCGCCTTCGGCTTGCGCGTTCCACATGGCGCAGCGCGCCGCATTCAGCAGCGAGCGGTAGAGGCCCTTGCAGGACTTGGACGACATGCCGGCATAGCCGAGCGCGCGCGCCCGGGGGAATACGCCGATGTCCGCATCGGACTCGTCCACCGCCACCGGCACCAGCGCCGCGAGGTCGTGGATCGGCCGCTCCAGCGCCCCGGCGCGCGCGACCGGCTGCTCGAGGTACAGGATGGCGGCGGAGAGCCGCTCCAGCCCGGGGGCCGCGCGGATCGCCCGCACCAGTTCGGTCACGGCCGCGGCGTCGGCATATTGCTCGTTGCCGTCGAGGGTGACGCGGTAGTCGATGCCCGACGCATCCGCCACCGCGGCGATGCGGCCGAGGCGCTCGATGTCGGCCTCGAGGTCGCCGCCCACCTTCAGCTTCAGATAGCGCGGGCCATACCTCTCCAGCACCGCCTGCAGGCTCTGCGGGAGCCCGTCGCCGACAACGGCGTCCTCCGCGATGTCGGCATCCGCCAGCGGGTCGATCAGGCCGACCGTGTGGCGGTAGGCGATGCCGGCCGCCGGCCTCAGGCCGCCCAGGAATGCCGCGAGGCCGAAATCCGCGAGATCGGGGGCCGTGGCGGAAGTGACGCCCAGCGCATTCGCGCGCATCAGGGCGGCGGCGGGCGCCTCTTCCAGCCGGCCCAGCGCATCGATCACCGCCCGGTCCATCAGCGCCGCGCCGAAGCCGGCGACGAGGCCGTTGAGGCCACGGGCGGCGGCCTTCTCGTGGATCGGCCGGTCGAGCGATGCATGAAGCCCGAACGGCGTGGCGGGACCGCCGGCCATGTAGGCGTCGCGGGCGAGCCGCAGCGAGGCGCGGAGCTGATCGAAATTCTGCCCGTTGGTGAGCGCCGGGTCCTTGTCGAACCATTTCGGCACCATGAGCTCGGCCGCCTGTCCCCAGCCCTCGCGCCCGTCGGCCAGCCGGATGCGGGCGCGCAGGAAGGCCTGCGGCGCCTCGGTGAGCGTCACCACGCCGAACCGGAACGGGATGCGCAGCCGCACCGGGCGCTCGAACAGCTCCACCTCGCGGACGGACAGGCGCGGGGCGCTCATGCGGACCTGCGGGGTTCGAGGGCTGCCATCCCGGGGGGCGGAGCCGATCCGGAATCCGGGAACACCGGCCCCGCTGGGGAGGCACATGGCCACATCGGGAACATTCCGTGTTCCTGGATCCCGGATCGCGCTTCGCGCGTCCGGGATGACAGGGGGGCGGATGACGGACGCCGGCCACTCAGCCGAAGGCCAGGCGGAATTCGAGGGCCGCCAACAGTGTCATCCCGGACGGCGGAGCCGATCCGGGATCCACGAACACCGGCCCCGCTGGGGGCCCGCGGTCCCGCGGGGAAGGTACACGGCCACTTCGGGAAAACTCCGTGGTCCTGGATCCCGGATCGCGCTGCGCGCGTCCGGGATGACAGGGGGGCGGATGACGGGCGGGTCATCCCACCGTCTCCATGAGGGCGCGCATGTAGCCGGCGGCGCGGGCGGCGCTGGCCGGGCCGTCGGGGACGTAATCGAACGGCTCGACGCCGATCGCGCCGCCATAGCCGTTGCGCTTCAGGGCGGCGACGATGGGGGCGAAGTCCATGTCGCCCTGGCCGGGGCCGCGGCGATTGGGGTCGTTGACATGGATGTGGGCGACGAGCCCCGTGGGCAGCCAGCGGTCGAGCACCGCGTCCAGCGGCTCGCTCTCCGCGGTGCCGCCGGAGCAGCAGTCCAGCATGGTCCTGAGCGACGGCGCGACGGCGCGCCCGGCCAGCGCCGCGCCCTCAGCAACCGTATTGAGGAACGGCGTCTGGTCCCGCCCCAGCGGCTCGGCGATGTAGGTCACGCCGGCCGCGGCGGCGAACTCGGCGGCGCGGAGGAACGCCTCCTCGCCGCGGGCGCGCCCGCCCTCGGGGTCGGCCGGATCGAGCTGGCGCTGAGCCGGCGAGCCGTGGACGAGGTAGCGCCCGCCGAGATCGGCGCACAGGCCGCACAGGCCCTCCATGACGTCCAGGGTGCGCGCGCGGGTGGCGGCGTCGCCGGAGGTGATGGACAGCCCCGCCGGCATCAGCAGCACGTAGTGGAGGCCGGTGATCGCGATGCCGTGGTCGGCGGCGACGCGGCGCGCCTCGGCGCGGGAAGCGGCCGGCAGGCGGTGGGGCTCGTCGCCCAGCGTGAACGGCGCGATCTCCAGCCCGTCATAGCCGACGGCGCGCGCGAAGGCGCACTGCGCGGGAAAATCGAGGTCCCGGACAACCTCATTGCACAGTGTCAGCTTCACGCTTCGCCCCGAATCTCAGCAGCCGCGCCGCGGCGCGGCGCACCGGCGGGAACGCGAACAGGATCACCAGAGCCGTCGTCACCCACAGCACCGCGCTGATGGGGCGGGTGAAGAACGGGGTGAGGTCGCCATTCGCCAGCACCAGCGCCCGCCGCAGGCTCTTGTCGAGGATGTCGCCCAGAATGATGCCCAGCACAAGCGGCGCCATGGGATACTTCATCTCGCGCATGACGAAGCCGATGATGCCGAAGGCGACCATGACCCACA
The DNA here is from genome assembly GCA_023389135.1 of Pseudomonadota bacterium. Lineage (GTDB taxonomy): Bacteria > Pseudomonadota > Alphaproteobacteria > Rhizobiales > Methylopilaceae > Agaricicola. The sequence continues at coordinate 3,017 of JAEWEX010000273.1, forward strand.
CGTCGAACAGCCGCTGCGTGATGGCGTAGGGGCCGATCACGCACAGCACGAACACCACCGGCATCAGCCGCTCGCGCGGGATCAGCAGAACCTGGAGCAGCGGCCGCGTGAGGATGAGGCCGAGCGCGCCCATGGCGATGGTGGCCAGCACCACCATCCACACCACCTGGTACACGAAGCCCGGGTTCTCGATCATGATCAGCGGGCCCGGCCGGATGCCGTGGATCATCATGGCGGCGAGCAGCACCGCCGCCGGCGCCGAGCCGGGGATCGCCAGCGTCAGCGCCGGGATCAGCGCGCCGGGAATGGCGGCGTTGTTGCCGGTCTCGGCCGCGGCCAGCCCCTCGATGGAGCCCTTGCCGAACCGGTCCCGCTCCTTGCTGGAGCGGCGCGCCGCGGCATAGGAGATCCAGGCGCCGATGTCCTCGCCGACGCCGGGGATGATGCCCACGACCGTGCCGATCAGGCCGGAACGCACCACGGTGCGGCGGTAGCGCCACAATTCGCGCGTGCGCGGCATGACGCGGCCCATGGTGCGGGTGGCGAGCTCCGGCGCGCGCTCCTTCATCACCGACAGCACCTCGGCGAAGCCGAACGCGCCGACCAGCGCCGGGATCAGCGCGATGCCGCCGGTCAGCTCGTGGGTGCCGAAGGAGAAGCGGGCATAGGCGTGGATGCCCTCCTGGCCGACCATGGCGACCATGAGGCCGAGGAAGCCCGCGATCCAGCCCTTGAGCGCATCCTCGAACGAGGTCATCTGCCCGGCGATGACGATGCCGAAGATGGCGAGCCAGAAGAATTCGTAGGAGCCGAAGCGCAGCGCGAATTCCGCCAGCACCGGCGCGATGGCGGCCAGGAACAGCACGCCGATCAGCGTGCCGATCACCGAGGCGGAGGTGGCGACGCCCATGGCCTCGCCGGCGCGGCCGGCCCTGGCGAGCGGGAAGCCGTCCAGCGTGGTGGCGGCGTTGGCGGGGGTGCCCGGGATGTTGATCAGGATCGCGGTGCGCGAGCCGCCATAGATCGCGCCGATGTAGCAGGAGATCAGCACCAGAACGGCGTTGCTGGCGTCCATCTTGTAGGTGAGCGTGGTCAGGAGCGCGACGCCCATGGTGGCGGTCAGGCCGGGCAGCGCGCCGATGACGATGCCGGCGAGCGTCGCCCACAGCACGTGGAACAGCGACATGGGATTGGCGAACACGCCGAGCGCGCCCGCGAACTGGCCGAGACCGTCAAGCATCCGAACGGACCGGCGTCATGGCAGCCTCACCAGGAACAGGCGCTCGAACAGGAGGGGGACGAGCACGGCGGCGGCGGCGGCGACCGCCGCGGCGGCGGCCAGGGCGGCGGCGCGACGCCGCGGCGTCAGCCC
>JAEWEX010000307.1 GCA_023389135.1 Pseudomonadota bacterium
CCGACAGCGAGCGGATCGAGCACGGCGCCACGATCATGCCGAGCGTGCGGAACGAGCCGCTGGAGATGGCGGCCCCGATGTCGTGGTTGGCGTAGGACACGCCGGCCAGCGCGCGGATCGCCGCCACCTTGCGGCGGGTCTCGTGCGCGATGGTGACCTCCGCCGATTTGGAGATCACCAGATGCGTCTCGATGTCCGCCTTCGCGAGCAGCTCCAGGAGCCGGATGCCGTAGATCACGCCCGACGCGCCCGAAATGCCGATCACCAGCCGGTCGCGGCGGGCGGAAGGGGGCGGCGTTGCGGCTGGCATGGCTGGGTCGCAGGTCCGGGTCCGGGGAGGGCGCGCCATCGGGCGCGACGGCCGCCATCAGTTCAAATAATGAATTCTGATCGTTGCCATAGCGTTCGGTGAATGCTGCCGGCCGGCGCGATGCGGCTCAGGCGGCCTGCGGGTCCACCGCCTCGGCCGCCGCGGTGAGGTTGCGGCCGATCACCTCCACCAGCAGCCGGGCGGCGGCGGAGAGCTGCCGGCGCGGGCTGTAGATGCACATCAGGTGGCGGGTGATGCGCGGCGACACGATGCGGTGGGCGCGCAGGCTCCGGTTGGCGAGCCCCTCATGGATCGCGATCGAGGGCAGGATCGAGAACCAGTCGGTCTGCCGCACGAAATCCTCGATGGAGTTGATCTCGTCGAGCTCGATCCGGGGCTGGAGGTCGAGCCCGATGCTCTCCGCCGCCTGGTCCATCACGGCGCGCAGCCCGTGGCGCTTGGAGGGGATGACGAGCTTGAGGTGCGCCGCGTCGGGCAGCGCCACCGGGGAGGGGACCGGCAGCGGCGTCTCCAGCGCCGAGACCAGCACCAGCTCCTCGTCCAGCAGCGGGATGCTGGGCAGGTCGCTGCGCCCGCGGGGCCTGTTGATGATGGCGAAGTCCATCTGGGCGGCCCTCACCGCCTCGATCAGCTCCAGCGTGAAGCCGCCGGTGGCGCTGACGCGGACATCGGGATAGCGCCCGGAGAAGTCGGCCAGCGAGCGCGCCAGCACGCGGTTGCTGACCGTGGTGACCACGCCGACCGACACATGCCCGCCGATGCGGCCGGAGCGGTTCGCCAGTTCCTGCTGGGCATCCGACAGGTCTCGCACCACCGGCGTGAACAGGTGGTAGGCCTCGTGGCCGGCCTCGGTCGGCGCCATGCCCTTGGGCAGCCGCACGAACAGCTTCTGCCCGAGTTCGTCCTCCAGCTTGGCGATCTGCATGCTCAGCGCCGGCTGCACGATGTTCAGCCGCCGCGCGGCGCGGGTCACCGAGCCCTCCTCGTACAGACAGATGAAGTATTGAAGCTGTCTCAGCTCCATGACGTGTCCCCGGCCGGGCGGCGTGTAATCAGCATAAATGATCGATAGCATCATAAGACATTAATGGAAACGATGGCGGACCGCTCCTACGGTCGGTTCAATTGGGCAAGAAACACGGGAAGGCGACGCACAATGGATCTACGAGCCGCGAACCGGCCCGCAGACCCGTCTCCGGACGCCGGCGCGGGCGCCGGCCGGTTCCCGAGCCTGCGGCACTGGCTCGACCATCTCCAGGATACCGGCCGGCTGGCGGTGATCCGGCCGGGCGCGGAGCTCGGCTTCGGCGTGGCCGCCGTGGCCAACCGGTTCGACGGCTCGCGCGCCACCGTGTTCCCGCGGCCGGGCGGCCATGCGGTGCCGGTGGTGTCGGGCCTCCTGTCGGATCGCGCATGGGTGGCCGAGGCCATGGGCTGCGAGCCCTCGCAGGTGCTGCACCGCTATCAGGCGGCCGCCGCCGACCCGCTGCCCTGGCGCGAGATCGCGGACGCGCCGTGCCAGCAGGTGGTCCACCGCCAGGTCGATCTCCAGAAGCTCCTGCCGATCCCGACCCACAACGAGCACGACAGCGGCCCCTACATCACCGCCGGGCTCATGATCACGCGCAACCCGGCAACGGGCATCCAGAACGTCTCGATCCACCGCCTCCAGCTCTCGGGGCCGGACCGGCTGGGCGCGTTGCTGCTGCCGCGCCACACCCTGGCCTTCCAGCGCATGGCGGAGGACGCCGGCGCCGACCTGCCGGTCGCCATCGTGGTGGGCGTCGACCCGCTGACGCTGCTCGCCTCCCAGGCCATCGTGCCCATCGACCACGACGAGATGGAGATCGCGGGCGCGTTGCACGGCGTCCCGCTCGACGTGGTGCGCTGCCTCACAAGCGACGTGCGCGTGCCGGCGCAGGCCGAGATCGTGATCGAGGGCCGGCTGCTGGCCAATGCCCGCGCGCCGGAGGGCCCGTTCGGCGAGTTCCCGCAATATTACGGCGAGCGCGCCTCGCGCCACGTCATCGAGATCGACGCCGTCACCCACCGGTCCGCGCCGCTCTACCACACCATCGTCGGCGGCGGGCTGGAGCACCTGCTGCTGGGCGGCATCCCGCGCGAGGCGACGCTGCTGGCCCATCTGCAGCGCAGCTTCCCGGGCGTCACCGACGTCCACCTGTCGCGCGGCGGCGTGTGCCGCTACCACCTCTACGTCCAGATGCGGAAGCGCTCCGAGGGCGAGGCCAAGAACGTCATCCTCGGCGCGCTGTCGGGCCACTACGACGTCAAGCACGTTGTGGTCGTCGACGAGGACGTGGACATCCACAGCCCGCAGGAGGTCGAGTGGGCGGTGGCGACCCGCTTCCAGGCCGACCGCGACCTGGTGGTGGTGGCCGGAACCCAGGGCTCCAAGCTCGATCCCTCAACCGCCGACGGCGTCGGCGCCAAGATGGGCCTCGACGCCACCGTGCCGCTGGATGCGCCGGAGTTCCGCTTCAAGCGCATCCGTGTGCCGGGCGAGGCGGAACTCGACATGGCATCCGCGGTCGATGCCGGCGCCAATGGCTGGCGTCACGTGACGGACGGGTCGTGACCGTGCCGCCGTTGCATCAGCAAGGCGGTCTGTTCGGCGGTGACGCCGGGGAATGCAGCGCGGAACAGCGTTTCCAGCGCAGCGGCGTCCGTCCCGTCGCGCGCCGGCGCCGCGATGTCGAGATAGCAGGCGAGGTTGTCGCCGGCGGCGGCGGCGCGGTCCCCCTCCGGCGCGGTCGGGAGGTCGCCGGCCAGCCGCGACAGCGCGAGCTGCTCGGCATGCTCGGCATCCAGCTCCGCGCGCGCGACCTGCTTGCGGAGCGTCGCGACCAGCGCGGGGTCGAGGCCGGTCTCCACCGTCTTGAGCGCGCGCCGCGCCTGCCGCAGAGGCCGCACCACATCGAGATGGAGCGGCGCGACGGCGGTCATGACGCGCTCCATGGCGCCGGGCCCCAGCGGCGCGAGACCGGCGCTGCCCGCCCA
>JAEWEX010000377.1 GCA_023389135.1 Pseudomonadota bacterium
CGGGCGGCTGGCGAGCCGTCGCGGCCCGCCCCCGGGCCCGCCCGCGAACATCCCCTGACTTCGAACGATCCAAACGGAGACGACACCAATGGAAGTGATCCTTCTCGAGCGCATCGCCCGGCTCGGCCAGATGGGCGACACCGTCCGCGTCAAGGACGGCTACGCCCGCAACTTCCTGCTGCCCGGCGGCAAGGCGCTGCGCGCCTCCGAGGCCAACCGCGCCCGCTTCGAGCGCGAGCGCGTGCAGCTCGAGGCCCGCAACCTGGAAGCCCGGCAGGAGGCCGACGCGGTCGGCCAGAAGCTCGACGGCAAGAGCTTCGTCGTCATCCGCCAGGCCGGCGAGACCGGCCAGCTCTACGGCTCGGTGTCGCCCCGCGACATCGCCGACGCGCTGACCGAGGCCGGCTTCTCGGTGGGCCGCAACCAGATCGTGCTGAACGCGCCGATCAAGACCATCGGCCTGCACCAGATCCCGGTCTCGCTGCACCCCGAGGTCGAGGTCACGGTGACCGTCAACGTCGCCCGCAGCACCGACGAGGCCGGCCGCCAGGAGCGCGGCGAGGACCTGACCCTGCGCGACGAGGATCCCGAGTTCGACACCTTCGTGGACGAGGACGACGAGGACGACCGCCGCCGCGGCCGCGACGACCGCGACCGCGAGCCGGAAGGCTCGGAGTCCGACGAGGGCTGATCGCGCCTGCCTGAGATATTCGCCTGCATGCGCCCGGCTCCGGCCGGGCGTATCGCGTTCCGGCCGATCTCACGCATCTTGCGTGTGGTTACGGTTCGCCGCATAGTTCGCCCGAGGCCATTTCGTCCACAGCCGGGGCGCGGTCCGCGCCATGGAGGACGCCATGGAGTGGGTCGTCTCGGCCGTTTTCGGCCATGTGGTCCGTCGCGGCGCCCTCGAGGTCACGCTGGCCTCGGGGCGCAGGATGCGCTTCGGCGACGGCGCCGGCGACACCGTCGCGATCCGCCTCGCCGACCGCCGGGCGGAACTGGCGCTCGCGCTCGATCCCTATCTCCAGGTCGGCGAGCTGTTCATGGACGGCCGGCTGATCGTCGAGCGCGGCACGATCTACGACTTCCTCCACCTGGTGCTCGACAATCTGCACGGCCGGCCGGTGCCGCGGCTCGCCCGGCTCCTGGAGTGGCCGCGCTACTGGATGCGGCGGCTGCGCCAGCTCAACCTGCCCGGCCGCGCCCGGCGCAACGTCGCCCACCACTACGACCTCGACGCCCGGCTCTACGCGCTGTTCCTGGATGCGGACCGGCAGTATTCCTGCGCCTATTTCGAGCATCCCGGGCAGAGCCTGGACGACGCGCAGCTCGCCAAGAAGCGCCACATCGCGGCCAAGCTCGCGGTGGAGCCGGGTCACAGCGTGCTGGACATCGGCTGCGGCTGGGGCGGCCTCGCCCTCTATCTCGCGGAGACCGCGGGCGCCCGCGTGCGCGGCATCACCCTGTCGCAGGAGCAGCACGACATCGCCCGCGGCCGCGCCCGCGACCGCCACCTGGAGGAGCGCGTCGACTTCCGCCTGGAGGACTACCGCCGCAGCGGCGGCACCTTCGACCGGATCGTCTCGGTGGGCATGTTCGAGCATGTCGGGCTCGTCCACTTCCGGGCCTTCTTCAGGACCGCGGCGCGGCTGCTGAGGCCGGACGGCGTGATGCTGCTCCACGCCATCGGCCGCCCCGAGGGCCCGGGCTTCACCAATCCCTGGATCGACAAGTACATCTTTCCGGGCGGCTACATCCCGGCGCTGTCGGAGGTGCTGCCGGCCATCGAGCGGTCGGGGCTGCTGGTCACCGACATCGAGATCCTGCGGCTGCACTACGCCGAGACGCTGGCCGCCTGGCGCCAGCGCTTCCTCGCCCGCCGCGCCGAGGCGCAGGCGCTGTGGGGCGAGCGGTTCTGCCGCATGTGGGAGTTCTACCTGTCGGCGTCGGAGACCGCCTTCCGCTGCGAGGACCTGATGGTGTTCCAGATCCAGCTCGCCCGCCGCCAGGACGCGGTGCCGCTGACGCGCGGCTACATCGCCGAGCGGGAGGCGGAGCTGAGGCGCCGCGAATCGCGCCGGCCGCCGCTGCGGCTGGCCGGCGAGTGACAGTCAAGGCGAACGAATCGGCTAGTGTGGACGGCTGTTGATTGCGGGATTAGCGGGCGATCGGCCCCCGCCCGCGACGAGACCATGGTAACCGGTCCCTTAACAGCCCGGAGCCCAACGCCACATGGCCCTTGCCCAGCCTGCCAGCCGCGCCCTCGTGCCGGCCGAGACCTACCGCCAGGCCCCCCACAATGTTGAGGCCGAGCAGGCGCTGCTGGGCGCGATCCTGGTCAACAACGAGGCGTTCTACCGCGTTTCCGACTTCCTGGAGCCGGAGCATTTCTTCGAGCAGGTGCACCAGCGCATCTTCGAGGTGACCGCGGCGCTGGTGCGGTCCGGCAAGGTGGCGACGCCGGTCACGCTGAAGACCTTCCTGCAGGCGGACCTCGACCTCGGCGGCATGACCGTGGCGCAGTACCTCGCCCGCCTCGCCGCCGAGGCCACCACCGTCATCAACGCCGCCGACTACGGCCGCGCCGTCTACGACCTGGCCATCCGTCGCTCGCTGATCCTGATCGGCGAGGACATGGTCAACATCGCCTATGACGCGCCGGTGGACATGGCGCCCCGCTCCCAGATCGAGGATGCCGAGCGCCGGCTCTACGACCTCGCGGAGCTGGGCCGCTACGATGGCGGCTTCCAGCGCTTCGCCGATGCGCTCGTCACCGCCGTCGACATGGCCGCCGCCGCCTACCAGCGCGACGGCAAGCTGTCGGGGCTGGCCACCGGCCTGTCCGACCTCGACCGTCTCATGGGCGGGCTGCAATCGTCGGACCTGGTGGTTCTGGCCGGCCGCCCAGGCATGGGCAAGACCGCGCTCGCCACCAACATCGCCTTCAACATCGCCCGCAACTACCGCGCCGAGCAGCAGCCCGACGGGCGCATGAAGACGGTGGATGGCGGCATGGTCGGGTTCTTCTCGCTGGAGATGTCCGCCGAGCAGCTCGCCACCCGCATCGTCGCCGAGCAGTCGGCGATCCCCTCCTACAAGATCCGCCGCGGCGACATCTCCGAGCACGAATTCGTGCGGCTGTCCGACGTGGCGCGCGAGCTGCAGCAACTGCCGTTCTTCATCGACGAGACCGGCGGCCTGACCATCTCGCAGCTCGCCGCGCGGGCGCGCCGGCTGAAGCGCCAGCGCGGGCTCGACGTGCTGGTGGTGGACTATATCCAGCTCCTCGCCGGCTCCTCCAAGCGCTCCGACAACCGCGTCCAGGAGGTGACCGAGATCACCACCGGCCTGAAGGCGCTGGCCAAGGAGCTGAACGTGCCCATCGTCGCGCTCTCCCAGCTCTCGCGCCAGGTGGAATCGCGCGACGACAAGCGCCCGCAACTGTCCGACCTGCGCGAATCGGGCTCCATCGAGCAGGACGCCGACGCGGTGATCTTCGTCTATCGCGAGGAGTACTACCTCAAGAACAAGAAGCCCCGCGAGGGCACCCCGGAATTCCTCACCTGGGCCGCCGAGATGGAGCAGGTGGCCGGCAAGGCCGAGATCATCATCGGAAAGCAGCGCCACGGCCCGACCGGCACGGTGGAGGTCCAGTTCGAGGACCAGGTGACCCGCTTCTCCAACCTCGCCCAGAGCGACCACCTCCCGGATCGCATGGAGTAGGTCTTCCGCTTCCCTGTCATCCCGTCCGCAGCGCCGCGATCCAGGAACACCGCTCCATCCGGAAAGCCCGCGGTCCTGGATCCCGGATCGACTGCGCCGTCCGGGATGACACCGAGGTCGCCGCCGCAACCGCTCTCCTGTCATCCCGGCCGAAGCGCCGGGATCCAAGAACACCGCCCCTTCCGGAACGGCCCGTGGTCCTGGATCCCGGATCGGCTGCGCCGTCCGGGATGACACCGAGGCAGACGCGGCAACCGCTCTCCTGTCATCCCGGCCGAAGCGCCGGGTTCCAGGAACACCGCCCCTTCCGGAAGGTCCGTGGTCCTGGATCCCAGATCGGCTGCGCCGTCCGGGATGACACCGAGGTCGCCGCCGCAACCGCTCTCCTGCCATCCCGGCCGAAGCGCCGGGATCCAGGAACACCGCTCCTTCCGGGATGACACGGCAGTTGGCGCGCCTGCGCGGTGCGCGCTATTCAGGCGGCATGGACACAACATCCGGCCCCGACGAGATCGCCACCGGCGGGCGGCTGACCGTCGACCTCGGCGCTCTGGCCGCCAACTGGCGGCTGCTGCGCGATCGCGCGGGCGCGGCCGAGTGCGCCGCGGTGGTGAAGGCCGACGCCTACGGCCTCGGCATCCCCCACGCGGTGCCGGCGCTGCGGCGCGCGGGCGCGAAAACCTTCTTCGTCGCCCACCCCTTCGAGGCCGCAGCGGCCCGCAAGGCGGCCCCGGACGCGACCATCCATGTGCTGAACGGACTGGCGCCGGGAGGCGCGGAGGCGATCATCGCGGCCGGCGCGCGGCCGGTGCTGGGCAGCATGGCGGAAGTCGACGAGTGGGACGCCGCCGCCCGGGCGGCCGGGATCGACGGCGCGGCGGCGCTGCATGTGGACACCGGAATGAACCGGCTCGGCATGACGCATGGCGAGACGCAGGCCGTCGCGGCCCGGCTCGATCGCGGCGAACTGGCGTTCCGTCCCGCCCTGATCATGAGCCACCTGGCCTGCGCCGACGAGCCGGAACACCCGCTGAACACCCGCCAGCTCGAAGCTTTTCGCGCAGCGCGCGCGCTGTTTCCGGAGGTTCCCACGAGCCTCGCCAATTCGGCGGCCACGCTGGCCGGCGGCGCATTCGCCTTCGACCTGTGCCGGCCGGGCGTCGCGCTCTACGGCGCCAACCCGCTGGCGGGCCCGGGCAGCCCGATGGCGCCCGTGGTGACGCTGGAGGCCCGCATCGTCCAGCTGCGCGACGTGGCGGCGGGCGACACGGTCGGCTACGGCGCGGCCGAGACCGCGCGCCGCCCGTCCCGCATCGCCATCCTGTCGGCCGGCTATGCCGACGGCTACCTGCGCCGCGCCGGCTCCGCCGATGGCGCGCCGGGCGCCGAGGCGGTGGTCGCCGGCCGCCGCTGCCCGCTGTTCGGCCGCGTCTCCATGGACCTCATCGCGGTCGACGTCACCGGCACGGACGCGCGCCGCGGCGACTGGGCGACATTGATCGGGCGCGGCATCGGCGTCGACGAGGTCGCCGCGCGCGCCGGCACCATCGGCTACGAGATCCTGACCGGGCTCGGCCGGCGCCACCACAGGATTTATCGCGGCGGTTGATTTGTTCCTGTTTTGATCCTATCCTGCTAACTGTTGATATCGGCAGGCAGGAGCGGTCCCATGCCATCCAGCTATGTGCTCGGCGAGCATTTCGAGACCTTCGTGAAGGCCCAAATGGCCTCCGGCCGCTACAACAACGCCAGCGAGGTGATCCGCGCCGGCCTGCGCCTGCTGGAGGACGCCGAGATCGTCCGCCAGAAGCGGCTGGAGGAACTGCGCGCCCAGATCCAGGAGGGGCTGGACGACGTCGCCGCCGGGCGGGTGCACAGCGTGGAGGAGGTCTTTGACGAACTCCGCCGTCTGATCGAGGTTGAGGCCGCCAGCCGCGACGCCGCCGAATGAAAGTCGCGATCTCCGGCGCGGCGCGGCAAGACCTGAGAGAAATTGCGCGGCACATCGCCAAGGACGATCCGGCCGCGGCGTTTCGGACGATTGACCGGATCGAGCGGCGCTGCGCCGAGTTGGCCGACTTTCCCCTGTCTGGATCGGTGCTGCGAGCGACCGGCGCGGACCTGCGCCGCACCGTCGTGGGCTCCTACATGGTGATCTACGCGGTGGACGAACACGTCGAAATCCTCCGCGTGCTGCACGCCGCGCGCGACATCGATCCCCTGCTCGACGAGGTCTGAATGGCGCGCCCGAAGAATTCCTTCATCTGCCAGAACTGCGGCGCGGTGCATCCGCGCTGGATCGGCAAGTGCGAGGCCTGCGGCGAGTGGAACACCATCGTCGAGGAGGCGGCGTCCGCCCCCCTGCCCGGCGCCTCGGGCCGGCGGCTGTCGCGCGGCCGCGTGCTGGCGCTGGAAAGCCTCGACGGCGCCACCGGCGACGCGCCGCGCCTGACGTCCGGCATCGCGGAGTTCGACCGCGTCACCGGCGGCGGCTTCGTGCGCGGATCGGTGCTGCTGATCGGCGGCGACCCCGGCATCGGCAAGTCCACCCTGCTGCTGCAGGCCACCGCCCTGCTGGCCCGCGCCGGCCACAAGGTGGTCTACGTCACCGGCGAGGAGGCCGCCGCCCAGGTGCGGCTGCGCGCGGCGCGGCTCGGCCTCGCCGACGCGCCCGTCGCGCTGGCGGCCGAGACCTCGGTGGAGGACATCGTCGCGACGCTGGAGGACGGCCCGCCGCCCCGGCTCGTGATCATCGATTCCATCCAGACCATGTGGACCTCCGCCGTCGAATCGGCCCCGGGCACGGTCACCCAGGTGCGCGGCGCGTCGCAGGCGCTGATCCGTTACGCCAAGTCCACCGGCGCCTGCGTCATCCTGGTCGGCCACGTCACCAAGGACGGCGAGATCGCCGGCCCCCGCGTGGTGGAGCACATGGTCGACGCCGTGCTGTCCTTCGAGGGCGAGGCGGGCCACGCCTTCCGCATCCTGCGCGCCAAGAAGAACCGCTTCGGCCCCACCGACGAGATCGGGGTGTTCGCCATGGGCGAGAAGGGGCTGGAGGAGGTGTCGAACCCCTCGGCGCTGTTCCTGTCGTCGCGCGAGACCCATGCGCCGGGCATCGCGGTGTTCGCCGGCATGGAGGGAACCCGTCCGATTCTCGTGGAGATCCAGGCGCTCGTCGCCCCCTCCTCGCTGGGCACGCCCAGGCGCTCGGTGGTCGGCTGGGACGGCAGCCGGCTGGCCATGGTGCTGGCGGTGCTGGAGGCCCATGGCGGCGTGCGCTTCGCCGGCCAGGACGTCTATCTGAACGTCGCGGGCGGCCTGCGCATCCAGGAGCCGGCGGCGGACCTAGCGGTCGCAGGCGCGCTGGTCTCCTCCATCGCCGGCGTCGCGCTGCCGCAGGACACGGTGCTGTTCGGCGAGGTCAGCCTGTCCGGCGCGGTGCGGCCGGTGGCCCATGCCGGATCGCGGCTGAAGGAGGCGCACCGGCTCGGCTTCGGCCACGCCATCGCGCCGCCCTCGGAGGGCGTGTCGGGGCCGGCGCTGTCGGAGGTGACGATGCTCGACCAGCTCGTGGCCCGGATCGCGGCGGCCGGGCGGCCGGCATTGCGCAAAGGCGCGTGACGGGGGCCGCCAAGGCGGCTATACAGGCCGCCTTCGCCGCACCGCAAATCCCCGGGCCGCCATGCCGATCTCAATCCTCGACCTCATCGTCCTCGGCGTCATGTTCCTGTCAGCGCTGCTCGCCATGGTGCGGGGCTTCACGCGCGAGGTGCTGTCGATCCTGTCCTGGGCCGCGGCCGCCGTCGCGACCATCTACTTCTTCCCCATGGTCCAGCCGTGGATGCGCGAGCAGATCACCATGGAGCCGCGGCTGATCGCGGACATCGTGGCCGGCGCCAGCATCTTCCTCATCACGCTGATCGTGGTGTCGCTGCTGACCATCCGCATCTCGGACGTGGTGCTGGACAGCCGCATCGGCCCGCTCGACCGGACGCTGGGCTTCGTCTACGGCGCGGCGCGCGGCTTCCTGCTCGCGGTCATCGCCTTCGTGTTCTTCGGCTGGCTGGTTCCCGAGCGCTCGCAGCCCGAATGGGCGCAGAACGCCCAGTCCCGCCCGATCCTGGAGAGCACCGGGGAGGCCATCATCGCCCTCTTGCCGGAAGACCTGGAGCAGACCATCTTCACGACGCTGAGGCGCGCCACGGGCGAGAGCGGCGAGCCGGCGACGACGCCGGACGGCGACGCCGCGACCCCGCCGCCGGTGCGCGAGGCGCCGCCGACCGTGGACCCGGCGCCCAACGACCGCCAGGACCTGTGACGACACGCGCCCGGGGACGCATCCGGGCGCGGACGAGCCAGACACTCCGGTCGCCGATGCGCGAGGAGCACAGCAGATGACAGACCAGGGCGCCTCCCGCCGGCCGGCGGCCGTTCCCGGTTTCGGGATCGGCGACGACGACCGCCTGCACGAGGAGTGCGGGGTCTTCGGCATCTACGGCCACCCCGACGCCGCGGCCATCACGGCGCTCGGCCTGCATGCCCTGCAGCACCGCGGCCAGGAGGCGGCCGGCATCGTCTCCTATGACGGCGGCCGTTTCCACTCCGAGCGCCGCCTCGGCCTGGTCGGCGACAACTTCTCCAAGCGCGCCGTCATCGACCGCCTGCCCGGCGACCGCGCCATCGGCCACACGCGCTACTCCACCACCGGCGAGACCATCCTGCGGAACGTCCAGCCGCTGTTCGCCGAGCTGGAGATCGGCGGCTTCGCCGTCGCGCACAACGGCAACATCTCCAACGGCCTGACGCTGCGCCGGGAGCTCATCCGCGACGGCGCGATCTACCAGGCGACCTCCGACACCGAGGTCATCCTCCACCTCGTGGCCCGCTCCCGCCGCAACCGCTTCATGGACCGTTTCACCGACGCCCTGTCGCAGGTGGAAGGCGCCTACGCCTTCGTCGGCATGACCAACAAGAAGCTGATCGGCGCCCGCGACCCGCTGGGCATCCGCCCGCTGGTGCTGGGCCAGCTCGACGGCCATTACATCTTCGCCTCCGAGACCTGCGCGCTGGACATCATCGGCGCGCGCTACGTCCGCGACGTGGAGAACGGCGAGATCGTGGTGGTGAGCGAGGGCGGCATCGAGTCCATCAAGCCGTTCCCGCCGCGAAAGCTGCGGCCGTGCCTGTTCGAATATGTCTACTTCTCCCGGCCCGACAGCATCGTGGGCGGCAAGAACGTCTATGAGGTGCGCAAGAACATCGGCGCCATCCTCGCGGCCGAATCCCCGCTCGACGCCGATGTCGTGGTGCCGGTGCCGGACAGCGGGGTGCCCGCCGCCATCGGCTTCTCGCAGGCCTCGGGCATTCCCTACGAGCTCGGCATCATCCGCAACCACTATGTCGGCCGCACCTTCATCGAGCCGACCCAGAGCATCCGCGAACTGGGCGTGCGGCTGAAGCACTCCGCCAACAGGGCCGTGCTGGAGGGCAAGCGCATCGTGCTGGTGGACGATTCCATCGTGCGGGGCACCACCTCGCGCAAGATCGTGCAGATGATGCGCGACGCCGGCGCCACCGAGGTGCACTTCCGCATCGCCTCGCCGCCGATCCGGTTCCCGGACTTCTACGGCATCGACATGCCCGAGCAGGACAAGCTGCTGGCCGCGCGCATGTCGGTGGAGGAGATGCGCGCCTATCTCGGCGCCGACAGCCTCGCCTTCATCACCATAGACGGCCTCTACCGCGCGCTGGGAGAACCCGGGCGCAACGCGGCCCAGCCGCAGTTCACCGACCATTATTTCACCGGCGAATACCCCACCCCCATCACCGACCTGGTCGGCGAGGGCCCCAAGCAGCGCTCGCTGCTGGCCGAAGCCGGCTAGCCCGCGGTCATCCCGGCCGAAGCGAAGCGTAGAGCCCGGATCCAGGGACACCGCCCAGTGCGGGATATCCCGTGTTCCTGGCTCCCGGACCGGCTCGCCGTCCGGGACGACGGCGGGTCCAGGTGCAGCGAAAGGCAGAAAGCATGCCCCACCAGAAATTCCTCCAGGACCGCATCGTCCTCGTCACCGGCGCGTCGCGCGGCATCGGCCGGGCGGTGGCGCTGGAGGCGGCCCGGGAGGGCGCGCATGTGATCGCGGTGGCGCGCACCGCCGGCGCGCTGGAGGCCCTGGACGACGAGATCAAGGCGGTGGGCGCGGCGGCGACGCTGGTGCCGGTGAACATGACCGATTATGCCGGGCTTGACCGGCTCGGCGCGGCGATCTTCGAGCGCTGGGGCCGGCTCGACGGCCTGGTTGGCAATGCCGGCGTGCTGGGCCCGCTGTCCCCCCTCGGGCACGTCGATCCCAAGGCTTTCGAAGAGGTGATGGCCGTGAACGTCACCGCCAACTACCGCCTGATCCGCTCCATGGACCCGCTGCTGCGCCGCTCCGACGCGGGCCGGGCCGTGTTCATGTCGTCCAGCGCCGCCCACAAGGGCCGCGCCTTCTGGGGGCCCTACGCGACCTCCAAGGCGGCCATCGAGATGATCGGCCGCTCCTGGGCCGACGAGCACGTCAACGGCAAGATCCGGGTGAACCTCGTCAATCCGGGCCCGCTGCGCACCCGCATGCGCGCCGCCGCCATGCCCGGCGAGAAGCCGGAAACGCTGCGCACCCCCGAGGACTTCGCGCCGAAGGTGGTCGCCATGCTCCATCCGGAGCTGAAGGAGACCGGCCGGCTCTACGATTTCAGGGTGGAGAAGTGGGTGGACTTCCGCGCGCCGGAGTGAGGCGGCGGGATCAGCAGCCCGCTTCCCGCTGATGGCGGAAGGCGACGACCACCACGGCATCCTCTTCCGCCACGTAGCGGTAAAGCGCCGCATAGCCGCCGTCGCCGAACGGGATCAGCAGTTCCCTGAACTCGGGAAGCTCCGCCACGGGCCTTCCTGCCTGCGGATGCGCCGCAATATAGGAAAAGGCCCGGTTGATGGCGGCCGCGGCGCGCCTTGCCGCCAATGGGTTGCGGTCGGCGAGATACGCCCGACAACGGGCGAGGCCTCGGGCGGCGGATGCCGTAACGATCAGCCGCGCCAATCGGGCATGGCCCTCTCATCCGCCGTGCCCCAACTGTCCAGCCACCGCTCGACATCGTCCGAGGCGAGATGGCGACCGGTCTCGCGATAGTCACGCCAGCCCTCCACCGCTTCCCGAAGGAAGCTCTCCCGCCCCTCCTCGCGTTCGAGGAACTGGCGGATGGCTTGCCTCATCAGATAATGCGGAGACCGGTCGCGACGCTCCGCGAGCGCCAGCAGGCGGGACTGCTCGTCCTGGTCCAGCTTGATCGAGACGGCCATCGGATATCTCCTGCCCACGAGTAGTACCTTAGACTACCGGAGCCTGTTCGCGAAGCCGCGCGCGTTCAGTCCTTCTTCCTGTCGTAGGGGTTCGCCGCCTCGCGCAGGGTCATGCGGATCGGCGTTCCGGCGAGGTCGAAGGTCTCGCGCAGGCCGTTGACCAGATAGCGCAGATAGCTCTCCGGCAGCGCATCCGTCCGGGTGCCGAACAGGATGAACTGCGGCGGCCGCGCCTTGGCCTGGGTGATGTAGCGCAGCTTGATGCGGCGGCCGGACACCGCCGGCGGCGGGTGGTTC
>JAEWEX010000434.1 GCA_023389135.1 Pseudomonadota bacterium
GGACAAGGCGCGCGCGGTGCTCGCGGTGTTCGACCGCCCCGAAAACGCCGGCAAGGGGGTCGTCGCGCTGGACGGGCGCATGGTCGAGCGGCTGCACGCGGCGATCGCGGCCAGGACCGTCGCGCTCGCCGACGCCATCGCGCAGCGGGAGGCGTGACGACATGAGGCTCTACCGCGTCCTCACCGGGCCCGACGACGCCGCCTTCTGCCACCGGGTCACGGCCGCCCTCAACCAGGGCTGGGACCTCCATGGCGGGCCGACGCTCGCCTACGACGCCGAGGCGAAGCGGGTCGTCTGCGGCCAGGCAATCGTCAAGGATGTCCCGGGCAGGGACTATGCGCCCGACATGAAGCTTTCGGAGCAGTGAGCGCCATGTCGTCGGGCCGGTTCTTCGAGGATTTCGCGCTGGGCGAGGTCATCCGCCACGCCACGCCGCGCACCGTCACGGTGGGCGACGTCGCGCTCTACCAGGCGCTCTACGGGCCGCGCATGGCGGTGCAATCGTCGGACGCCTTCGCCCGCGCGGTCGGCTATCCCGCCGCGCCGGTGGACGACCTGATCGTGTTCCACATCGTGTTCGGCAAGTCGGTGCCGGACGTGTCGCTCAACGCCGTGGCCAATCTCGGCTATGCCGGCGGGCGCTTCCTGGCCCCGGTCTATCCCGGCGACACGCTCCGCGCGGCGTCGGAGGTGATCGGGCTGCGGCCGGCCTCGGACGGCCAGTCGGGCGTGGTCTATGTGCGCACCACAGGGTTCCGCGACGACGGCGCGGAGGTGCTGGACTATGCGCGCTGGGTGCTGGTGCGCCGCCGCGCGCCCGGCTCGTCGGCCGACGCCCATGTGCCCGTGCTGCCGGCGGCGCTGGCGCCCGATGCGCTGGGCGATGCCTGCCCGGTGATCTCGCGCTCCGGCTGGGACGACGCGCTGTCGGGCTCGGCGCGGCGCTGGGGCGACTACGCGGTGGGCGAGCGCATCGACCATGTGGACGGCGCCACCGTGGAGGAGGCCGAGCACCAGATGGCCACCCGGCTGTGGCAGAACACGTCGCGGGTCCATTTCGACGGCTTTGCGGCGCGCTCGGGCCGGTTCGGCCGGCGGCTGGTCTATGGCGGCCACGTCATCTCGGTGGCGCGCGCGCTGGCGTTCAACGGGCTGGAGAACGCGTTCCACATCGCCGGCATCAATGGCGGTCGCCATGCGGCGCCGATCTTCGCCGGCGACACCGTGCATGCCTGGAGCGAGGTGCTCGACGCCGCCGCGCTGCCGGGGCGGGACGATGTCGGGGCGCTGCGGCTGCGGCTCACCGCCACCAAGGACCGGCCCTGCGCGGACTTCCCGTCGAGGGATGCGGACGGCAGGCCGCTTGCCGAGGTGGTGCTGGAGTTCGACCACTGGGTGCTGATGCCGCGATAGCAGGATCCGCTCAGGCCGCGGTCGCCATGGCGTCCTCGCGCATGTGGAGGACGAGCTGGCGCGCATAGGGCGCCAGCGTCTCCATGGATCGCACGCAGATGGTGAGGTCGCGCGAGGCCCAGGCGTCGGCCAGCTCGACGGTTGCGATGGCCATGGTCCTGGCGGCGCGCCGCGCGGTGGTCTCGGGCACGATGCCGATGCCGACCGCGCACTCCACCATGCGGCACACCGCGTCGAAGCTGCGGAGCTGGACCCTGAGCCGCAGCGGGCGGCCGATCCGGGCCGCCTTGGCGGCGAGGAAGCGCTGCAGCGCGCTGGCGCGGTCCAGGCCCACGAAGTCCTGGCCGATCACCTCCTCGAAGGCCACCTCGGAACGGCCGGCGAGGGCGTGGTCGCGCGCCACCACCAGCACGAAGCGGTCGCGGCGGAACGGGAAGGTGGTGAGCCGCCCGGGATCGACCGTGCCCGCGACGATGCCGATGTCGCCGACCCCCTCGGCGATCAGCCCGACGATCTCGTCGCTGAGGCGCTCCTCCAGGTCGACGCTCACATGCAGGTGGGCGGCCAGGAACGAGCCCAGCACCTCCGGCAGGAACTCCGTGAGCGCGTTGGTGTTGGACAGCACGCGCACATGCCCCGACAGCCCGCCGGCATAGGCGCCCAGATCCTCGCGCAGCCGGTCCGCCTGGACCAGGATGGCGCAGGCGTGCTGGAGCAGGGTGCGGCCGGCGGCGGTCAGCTCGACGCCCTGGCGGCTGCGCACCAGCAGCGGCGTGCCCAGCGTGTCCTCCATGCCGCGGATGCGGGTGGACGCCGCGCCGAGCGCGAGATGGGCGCGCGCCGCCCCGCGGGTGATGCTGCCGGCTTCCACCACGTGACGGAACAGGCTGAGGTCGGTAAGGTCGAAGCGCATCGGAAACGGGCTTTCCTTCGCCAATGACGAAGGCAAACTACGCCAGAAAGGCATTGAAAGCGAAGGTTCTCTTTGAGAGATTTCGCTTCCCGCGAAGCTTGGACTGATTTGAATTCGAAACTGCCGGGCAGGTCCGGCGCGACGGATGGCCGGCGCCATGGCCGTCGCGAGGCGAGGAACAGGAATGGCCGAGACAAAGACGCTGCGCGCGCGGCCGCTGTCGCCGCACCTCCAGGTCTACCGCATGACCACCACCATGCTGATGTCGATCGTGCATCGCATCACCGGCGTGGCGCTGTATTTCGGTGCGCTGCTCGTGGTGTGGTGGCTGGTCGCGGCGGCCTCCGGCCCGGAGGCGTTCGCCACCGCGCAGGCGTTCTTCGGCTCGTGGTTCGGCAGGCTGGTGCTGTTCGGCTACACCTGGGCGCTGTTCCACCACATGCTGGGCGGCGTGCGCCACCTGATCTGGGACACCGGCGCCGGGCTCGATCATTCCGGCCGCGAGTTCCTGACCCTGTTCGGCCTCGTCGGCGGCATCGCCCTCACCATCATCGTCTGGGTCGCGGGCTACATGCTCCGCGGCGCGTTCTGAGCGGAGGCCGGCACATGCGCACCCCCCTCGCACAGGTCCGCGGCCTCGGCTCCGCCAAGTCCGGCGCCCACACCTGGTGGCGCGAGCGCCTGACCTCCATCGCGCTCGTGCCGCTGACGCTGTTCTTCGTCGGCCTGGTCATGGTGCTGTCGGGCGCCGACCTCGGCACCACGGCGGCCACCATCGGCCACCCGCTGGTGACGGTGCTGCTGCTGCTGCTGGTCGCCATCAATGCCGAGCACATGAAGCTCGGCATGCAGGTCGTGGTCGAGGACTATGTCCACGCCGAGGGCGCCAAGATGACGCTGCTCGTCCTCAACACCTTCTTCTCCTACGGCATCGCCGCGGCAGCCGCCGTTGCGATCCTCAAGATCAGCTTCGGGATGTGACGCACATGGCCAGCACGAACGGCAGCGCGGCGCCGGCGGCCAACGGCCGGGCCTACGAGATCACCGACCACGCCTATGACGTCGTCGTCGTCGGCGCGGGCGGCGCGGGCCTGCGCGCGGTGGTGGGCTGCTCCGAGGCGGGGCTGAGGACCGCCTGCATCACCAAGGTGTTCCCCACCCGCAGCCACACGGTGGCGGCCCAGGGCGGCGTCGCCGCCTCGCTGGGCAACATGGGCAAGGACGACTGGCGCTGGCACATGTACGACACCGTCAAGGGCTCCGATTGGCTCGGTGACCAGGACGCGATCGAATATCTTTGCCGGAACGCGCCCGCCGCCGTTTACGAGCTCGAG
>JAEWEX010000488.1 GCA_023389135.1 Pseudomonadota bacterium
GGATAGCCCTGCTTCTCCATGGGCGGGCTGAGGATGGCGGCAAGCGAGGCCGCCTCCGCCGGGCCGGAGCCCGTCATGCCGCCGAAGACGATGGAGGAGATGCCGGCGACGCCGACCATCCCGCCCCGCACCCGGCGCAGCAGCACCATGCACAGTTCCAGGAGCGGCGTGATGATCTCGCTCTTGGCCAGCAGCAGCCCGGCCATCACGTAGAACGGGATGGCGATGATCAGCTCGTGGTCCATGGCCTTGACCATCAGGCTGCCGATCTGGGCGAGGTTCTCCCCGGCGGCGAGGAACCCCGCGACAGAGGCGATCCCGATGGTGAACGCGATGGGTATCCCCGCCGCAACGGTGACGACGAAACAGGCGACGACGACGGCGACGATCACGGAGCTCTCTCCTTCGTCCAAGGGCGGGTGGGCGCAGACCCTGCTAGGCGGCGCTTCCGCGGCGCGCGTGACCCTCGGCGGCGACGGCGTAGGCGGCGCCCGCCTCGCGGCCCTCATTGGGGTCGCCGAGGGCGATCTGGACCGCCTGGTGGACCATCGCCAGCGCCCCGCCGGCGGGCAGCGACAGCGAGATCAGCCACCTGGGCAGTTCCATGGCGGGCGTCGCGACGCCGCTGGCGAGCTGGCGCGCCACCAGGAGCCAGCCGGCCCAGACGATGACCGCCAGGATGCCGAGGATCGCGAGTTGCGCCGCCGTGACCACCGCCCGCCGCGTCTGCGGCGTCAGCCTGTCCCGCAGCGCCGTC
The DNA here is from genome assembly GCA_023389135.1 of Pseudomonadota bacterium. GTDB lineage: Bacteria > Pseudomonadota > Alphaproteobacteria > Rhizobiales > Methylopilaceae > Agaricicola. The sequence goes on from JAEWEX010000488.1 coordinate 758, forward strand.
ATGCCGATGTGGCGCCCGTGCTTCAGGGCGACGGCGGCGCCCAGCATCCCGGTCCAGGGGATCAGGCCGACGGCCAGGTCGCTGAGATATCCCATGCCGAGCGGCTGGATGTAGCGCGACAGGATCACCGCGGTGGTGGTGAGCAGCATGACCGCAAGCATGGCCGCCAGCGCCATCTCCTCGACCTTGCCCAGCGCACCGTCCAGGCGGGCCAGCCCGGATTTCATCCCGGGCCGGCCGCCGGTCACGGGGGGCGCGTCACTTGGGCAGGAACGCATCGACCAGTTCCGCACCCAGGCGCTTGCGCCAGATGTCGTAGACCGGGGCGGTAGCCTTCATGAAGGCCGCGGTCTGCGTCTCGTCGAGCTCGACGATGTCCTCGAACGCCTTGTCCTTCTTGAACCGCGCGAGCACTTCGGTGTCCACGGCGGTCATGGCCTCGCGATGCCAGGCGGCGGCGGCGACGGCCTCCTCGCGGAAGATAGCCTGCTGCTCGGGGGAGAGCTTGGCCCACGAATCCTCGTTGAAGGCGAACACCATGGAGCTGTTGGTGTAGTTCCAGACGGTCAGGTACTTCTGGAACATGTTGAGCTTGGCGGACTCGATCACGTTCAGCGGATTTTCCTGGCCGCTGACGACGCCGGTCTCCAGCGCGCCGATCAGTTCGCCGAACGGCATGGAGGACGTGTTGACCTTCATGGTCGCCCAGATGTCCCGGTAGAGCGTCGAGCCCGGCATCCTGATCGTGAGGCCCGTGAGGTCCTCGGGCGTCCGGATCGGCCTGACCGAGTTGGTGAGCTGGCGGAAGCCGCCCATGCTGGTCGCCTCGGGGATGCCGACGACGCCGAGCTTTTCCAGCGACGACGTCCACAGCTCCTTGCCCGGCCCGTCCAGCAGCGCGTGATACTCGTCCGCCGTCCGCGCGAGGAACGGGAGCGAGAACACATTGAGCCGCTCGTCGAAGCCCGACAGCGGCTGGCTGTTGACGATGGCGCCGTCCAGGGTGCCGGCCTGGATGTTCTCGAACTGGGTGACGGTGTCGCGGCTCAGTTCGCCATTGGCGAACACCCGGATCTCCACCGCGCCGCCCGTGCGTTCCTTGATCCGCTCGGCGAAGCGCTCGGTGAGCTTCGTCCACAGGTCCGTGGCGCTCAGCACGCTTTCCATGCGCATCGTCACGTCGGCCGCGTGCGCCACCGGCGCCGCCATCAGCGCGGCCGCGCATGCCAGCGTCCGGACGAGACCCGGCCCGAATCCCACCTGCTTGCTCATATGTTCCTCCCGATGCCCGGCCGTTTGCGCCGGAGTCTATCGATGCACTGCGCATCTGCGCGCGTCCCGTTCCCGTCCGGTCCCGGCCGCTGCGATCTCTGTGCGACGCCACCGTTATCGTATTCCGGCGGCGACGCGATCAAACGGCCGGACGCGCCGTTCTCACTATCCGGAACTGCCCTGCGCGCGGGCGGACCTGAGGCAAAATGCCGAGATTGTATGTAACGAACAGAAAATGCATGCAATTAGCGCCATGAGAGGCGGAGGCGGCGGAGCCCTGAGAACTTGAAGCCGTCGAGATTCCGGGCGGTAAAATGCTGACAAATAAGCGCTAAATCAGCGATCTATGCAGCCCCAAGAGATGCCCGGCCGGGCCGAAACAGGCTCAATCGAGAATCTTTCCAGTTGACGCCCCCATGGCAGTGTATGCACATTGTGGCCAACAATAATGAACGTTGCAGTGGGAGAGAATGCGCGACAGCGGCACCAACCCGGGCCCCCTTTCCGGCCTCCGCGTCGTGGAGATGGGCCAGCTCATCGCCGGTCCGTTCTGCGGTCAGCTCCTGGCGGATTTCGGCGCCGAAGTGATCAAGATCGAGCCGCCGGTGGCGGGCGATCCCATGCGCGAGTGGGGCCGCGAGAAGCCGCACGGCCAGTCGCTGTGGTTCCCCGTGATCGGTCGCGGCAAGAAATCGGTCACGCTCGACCTCCGGGGGCCCGAGGGCCAGCGCATCGCCCGCGACCTGATCGCCCGCTCCGACATCGTGGTGGAGAACTTCCGCCCCGGCACCATGGAGCGCTGGGGCCTGGGCTATGACGACCTGTCAGCGCTCAATCCCGGCCTGATCATGGTGCGCGTCACGGGCTTCGGCCAGGACGGCCCCTACTCGCAGCGCGCCGGCTACGGCTCCATCGGCGAGGCCTTCGGCGGCATGCGGTATGTGGTCGGCGACCCTTCGGGACCGCCGAGCCGGGTCGGCTTCTCCATCGGCGACACGCTGGCCGCCACCTTCGCCTGTCTCGGCGCCCTCGTCGCGCTGCACGACCGCGAGCGGACAGGCCGCGGCCAGGTGGTCGACAGCGCCATCTACGAGGCGGTGCTGGCCACCACGGAGAACCTCGTCACCGAATATGCCCGCGGCGGCTACATCCGCGAGCGCTCGGGGCCGACGCTCCCCAACATCGCACCCTCCAACGTCTATCCGACGCGCGACGGCGTCCCCATCCTGATCGCGGCGAACCAGGACACCGTGTTCCGCAGGCTCTGCGAGGCCATGGGCCGGCCGGATCTGGCCGAGCACCCGGACTACGCGACCCACACCGCCCGCGGGCAGCGCCAGAAGGTGCTGGACGACCTGATCGCGGAATGGACCGCGACGCAGGACAGCGACGACCTCGAGCGCCGCATGATCGACCACGGCGTCCCCGCCGGCCGCATCCTGCGCGCCCCGGAGATGCTCGCCGACCCGCACTATGCGGCGCGCGAGGCCATCATCCGCATGCACCATCCCAGGCTCGGCGAACTCGCCATGCAGAACGTCGCGCCGAAGCTGTCGCGCACGCCGGGCCGCGTGCGCGCACCGGCGCCGGAACTGGGCGACCACAACGAGGACGTGCTGGCGGGCCTGCTCGGGCTCGCCCGCGAGCAACTGCAGCGGCTGGCGGAAGCCGGGGTGATCTCCGGCGCGCCGCCCGCGACAAGAGCCGCCGCCCCGACCACGGCCGGAACCTGAACGGGTCGAGCGACCCAAGTCCGAAGGAGGTGATTCCCGTGTCAACTCCCGCCAACCAGTCCATCATCAAGGCGTTCGATC
>JAEWEX010000503.1 GCA_023389135.1 Pseudomonadota bacterium
CCATAGGCGTCGAACACCTCGTTGCCGGCGCGACGGCCCAGCCCCTCGCGCACCAGGCAGTGGGCGAAGTTCTCCGCGTCGAAGGCGGTCTGGAAGCCGACCAGGTCGTAGCTCGCCAGCGACCGCACGATGGTCTCGTGGGGCGGCATGGCGAACAGCACGTCGGGCGGCGGCCACGGGATGTGGAGGAAGAAGCCCATGCGGTTCTTCAGCCCCATCTGGCGCAGCTCCGCCGCCAGCGGGATCAGGTGATAGTCGTGGACCCAGATGACGTCGTCGGGCCGGATCTGCGGCGCCAGCAGGCGGGCGAAGAAGCGGTTGACCCGGAAGTAGCCGGCCATGTCCTTGCGCGAGAAATCGGTGAGGTCGAGCCGGTAGTGGAACAGCGGCCAAAGCGTGCGGTTGGCGAAGCCGGCGTAGTACTCGTCGATGTCCTTCTTGGTCAGGTCGACCAGCATGTAGCTGACATTGCCGTCCTGCCGCTCGGCCAGGCGGTCGGTCTCGCGCTCGCCGCTGGTCTTGCCGGACCAGCCGAACCACAGCCCGCCGCGCTCGGCCAGCGCCGCCTGGAGGGCGATGGCGAGCCCGCCGGCGGTCCCTGCATTCCTGTTTTGCGCGGGCACACGGTTGGAAACCACCACCAGGCGGCTCAAAATGCATCCTCCCAAGGCTTCGACAGTCTCATGGCTGCGTTGACCAGACCTACCATGGAATAGCTCTGCGGGAAGTTCCCCCACAATTCGCCGCTGTCGATGTGGAGCCCCTCCGACAGGAGGCCGAGCGGCGTGCGGTGGGCCAGCACGTCCTCGAAGACGGCGCGCGCCTCGTCCATGCGCCCGACGCGGGCGAGCGCGTCGATCAGCCAGAACGTGCATGCGGTGAACGCCGTCTCCGGCTCGCCGAAATCGTCCGGCGTCCGATAGCGGTAGAGGTGGTTGCCGAAGCGCAGGCGCTGCTCGACCACGGCCAGCGTGGACAGGAAGCGCGGATCGTCGGCCGGAAGCATGCCGATCTCCGGGATCAGCAGCAGGCTGGCGTCGACGTCGTCGCCGCCGAAGGTTGCGGCCAGGAAGCCGCCCTCCTCGTTCCAGGCGCGCTCCAGGATGCCGGTCCTGATGCGGTCGGCATGGGCGCGCCAATACGCCTCGCGGTCGGCCAGCCCGAGGCGGCGCGCGATGCGTGCGAGCCGGTCGCAGGCGGCCCAGCACATCAGGCTGGAATGGGTGTGGACGCCGTTGCGCGTGCGGAACTCCCACAGGCCCGCATCGGGCTCCTCCCAGCGCCACGCCGCCTGCTCGCCCAGCGGCTCCAGCCGCTCGAACAGCGACACGTCGCCCAGATGCGGCAGGCGCTCGTCGAAGAACGTCTGGGCGCTCGCAAGGATGACCGAGCCGTAGCCGTCGTTCTGGACCTGGGTCCAGGCGGCGTTGCCGCGGCGGACCGGGCCGAGGTCGCGGTAGCCTGGGAGCGTCGGCATGGTGTGCTCGTCGATCTCGCGCTCCAGCCCGAGGCCGTAGAGCGGCTGGAGGTAGCCGTCGGGCGCCGAGGCGACGATGTTGGTCACGTAGCGGAGGTAGTCCTCCATGGTCATGGTGGCGCCCAGCCGGTTGAGGGCCTGGACCGTGAAGAAGGCGTCGCGCAGCCAGCAGAACCGGTAGTCCCAGGTGCGCCCGCTGGCGCCGTATTCCGGGATCGAGGTGGTCAGCGCCGCGGCGATGGCGCCGGTCTCCTCATGGCTGCACAGCTTCAGCGTGATGGCGGCGCGGATCACCACCTCCTGCCATTCGAACGGCAGGGAGAGGTAGCGCACCCATTCGATCCAGTAGTTTTCCGTCTCCTCGCGGAACGTGCGCGCGATCCGGGCCGGCGCCTCCGTCAGCCCCTCGTCCGGGCCGAGAATGAAGGCAAGCGGGCGGCCGAGCACGAACGGCGTCTCGTCGAGCACATAGCCGACGGGCGCATCGGTGGTGAGGCGCAGCACCGTCTCGCCCAGCAGGTAGCGGACATGATTGGAGCCCCGCGTGGTGCCGGCGGCATGCGCGCCATAGCCGTGGCGCGGCCTCAGCCGCACCGTGATACGCGGCGCGCCGGAGACCGGCTCCACGATCCGCACCAGCGAGAGCGGCCGGAAGATGCGGCCCCGGCGCTTGAAGCGCGGCGCGAAATCGACGATGCGCACGGCATTGCCGTGGCCGTCATGGAGCTCGGTCTCCAGGATGGCGGTGTTGCGCCGGTAGCTCTGGCGGACATTGGCCAGCCCGTCGAGCTCGAAGGCCCACAGCCCGTCATCGGGCGCGGCCGAGCCGCCGAGCAGGTTGCAGAACACCGGATCGCCATCCATGCGCGGGGCGCACATCCACACCACCCGGGCGCGCCCGTCGATCAGCGCGGCGGTGGCGGCATTGCCGACCACGCCCAAGTCGAGCGCTGCCGTCACGCCGCGATGCCCCGCAGCCAGTCGCGCACGGCGGGCGCGCCGGAGATGCGCGCGGAGGCCGCGCTGTCCCGCTCCTCGGCGCCGACGCGGACGGCCCGGCCGCCGCGGGCCTCCGCAACCTCGAACATGCTCTCGTCGGTGAGGTCGTCGCCGATCACCAGCGGCCGGCGGCCGGCAAAGCCCGGCTGGTCCATGAAAAGCTGAACCGCCCTGCCCTTGTCGGAGGCCGCGAGGCGGACCTCCACCACCATCTTGCCGTGCTGGACCGCGAACTGGCCGCCGGCGCCGGCGACGAACCGCTCCAGATGCCCGGCGACCACGGGCCCCAGTTCCGGCACCGCACGGAAGTGGACGGCGATGCCGGCGCCCTTGTCCTCCACCAGCACGCCCGGATGCCCGGCCGCCAGCGGCCCGAGCGTGGCGCGCAGCCCGTCGAGCGAGGCGGCGCGCGGGGCCTGCACCAGCGGACCGCTGTCGAGCCGCACGTCGCCGCCGTGGAGACCCGCCGCCGCGAACTTCTCCGGGTCGAACAGGCGGTCGATGTCAGGGATGGAGCGGCCGGTGACGAGCGCAAGCGCGCCCCCGGCGCGCACGGACAGCGCCCGGAGGGCCGCCGGCATCCAGACAGGTACGATGACCGCGTCCGGCGTCGGCGCGAGATCGATCAGCGTGCCGTCGACATCGAAGAAGAACGCCCAGCCGTCCGTGGAGGATGGAAGCGGAGGCTCGCCGGCGATGGCCCCGCCGGGCGTCCGGTTGGAAAGGCTCACGATGGCTCTGCCTGATCCGTCAAGGGGTTCGGGCGGAACCTAGGGCAGCAGGCGACGGGGAACAACCCGGGGCGGGGCAGTCACGTTCGCCCGTCCGCTCTCCTCATCGCCTATGTGCGGGCAGAAGACTGAGCCTGACAAAAAAAGAGACCGATAACGCAAGCCATCTGAAATTCAGGACAACCGAATGGTCAGGCCTGAATTAGGCAAAGGTATATTTATCGAAGGCTCAACGCCGTGGGTTTCCCTCAAAACAGCTAAGATTCCCTCAGGGTCCAGTTGTTTCCCAATCATCTGCTCCGATTCGGGCCGTGGTCTGTCCACCTCCTTTGCCCGGTATACCGTCAGCGTCTTACCTTCGCGCTTGGCGCGAATTGCCAACGCCCGCATGTAGTACATATTGAACTGCGATTCTGACAATGTCTGAGCAGCAGTGACTGGAACGGCGGCCAGTGTGTAGCCGCCCTTTGGCTTTCGTCGTTCAACCTGCTGCTTGAAGCTACCATGCTCTCTCAGAAGAGCGGCGAGGACATCGTCTGTGCTGTTCTGAGCGGCATCC
>JAEWEX010000523.1 GCA_023389135.1 Pseudomonadota bacterium
TCGATCCCAACAACCCGCTGGGCAGCGCCGCCACCGAGGCCGAGATCCGCGCCATCGCCGACATTGCCCGCAAGGCCGGCGCCTGGCTGATCCAGGACTGCACCTATCGCGATTTCGCCTATGACCACACGCTCGCTGCCCGGTTCTATCCGGAGCGCACCATCACGGTGTGGAGCTTCTCGAAGTGGCTCGGCTTCGCGGGCCTGCGCATCGGCGCGCTGGTGGCGAACCCGGACGTGATCGAGCGCCTTGCCGACGGCCCGCCGAACAATCTGGGCTCCAGCATGGTCGCCCAGCGCGGCGCCATCGCCGGGCTGAAGGTCAAGGGCGAGTGGTTCCCCGGCGTGCTGGCCGAGCAGCGGGCCAACCAGGAACTGGTGCGGGCGGCCGCCTCCGCGGTGCCCGGCCTCTCGGTGCCGGTGTTCCCTTCAAGCGGCAACTTCCTCGTCATCGAATGCGACAAGGCCGGCGTCAGGCCCGCCGCGCTGTGCGCCGTGATGGCGCGCAACGACATCCTGGTGCGCCACGGCCACTACCACACCCAGGCCTTCGGCGACCGCTTCATCAAGGTCAGCGTCTCCGTTCCGCCGGCATGGGTGGAGGAGTTCTGCGCCCTGCTGCCCTCCGCCGTGGAGGAGGCCCGCGGCATCAACGAGGACATCAAGCTGTTCTGACCCGGCGCCAGCCGCACGAAACGAACGACGCATTCACAGGACCAGGCCGACATGGATCTTCGACTGACCGGCAAGCGGGCCCTCGTCACCGGCGCTTCTCAGGGCATCGGCGAGGGCGTCGCCCGCACGCTCGCCGCCGAGGGCGTCCACCTCCACCTCACGGCCCGCAGCGCCGACCGGCTGGAGCAGATCCGCCGCGAGATCGCGGACGAGCACGGCGTCGAGGTCACGGTGCACGCCCTCGACATCACCGTTCCAGGCGTATGCGAACAGCTCGTCCGCGAGGCCGGCGACGTCGACATCCTGATCAACAATGCCGGCGTCATCCCCAGCGGCACGATGTTCGACATCGACGAGGAGAAATGGCGCGCCGGATGGGAGCTTAAGGTCTTCGGCTACATCAACCTGTGCCGGCTGTTCTACCCGCTGATGAAGGCCCGCGGCGGCGGCGTCATCGTCAACAACATCGGCAATGGCGGCGAGGTGTTCGACCCGCGCTACATCGCCGGCGTCACCGGCAACGCCGCCCTCATGGCGTTCTCCAAGGCGCTGGGCGGAGCGAGCCTCGACGACAACATCCGGGTCGTGGGCGTCAACCCCGGTCCGGTCGACACCGACCGCATCTACACCATGCTGAAGAAGCGCGCCGCCACGACGCTGGGCGACGAAAGCCGCTACATGGAGCTTGCGGCGAACTATCCGCTGGGCCGCCCGGCCCATCTCGACGAGGTGGTGGACACCATCGTGTTCCTGGCCTCCGAGCGCTCGGGCTACACGTCTGGCACCATCGTCACCGTGGACGGCGGGATCGCCTCTCGCCGCTCGATCATCTGAGGGGGATTGCCATGGCCTTCGTCACCGCAACCGACGGCGTCCGTCTGCATGTGGAGGAGGCGGGCGAGGGCGCGGCCATCGTGTTCGTGCACGAGTTCGGCGGCGACCAGAGAAGCTGGGAGCCGCAGGTCCGCCACTTCTCCCGCCGCTACCGCTGCGTCACCTTCAACGCGCGCGGCTATCCGCCCTCCGACGTGCCGCCGGACGTGTCGTCCTACTCGCAGGCCCGGGCGGTCGAGGACATCCGCGACGTCATGGACGGCCTCGGCATCGACCGCGCCCATGTGGTCGGCCTGTCCATGGGCGGCTTCGCGGCGCTGCATTTCGGCATGACCTGTCCGGACCGCACCCGCTCGCTGGTGGTCGCGGGGGCGGGCTACGGCGCGGAGAAGGAGTTCGAGGACTATTTCCGCGAGGTCTCGCTTGAGGTCGCCCGCCAGTTCGAGGCGCAGGGCTCCGAGCCGTTCTCCCACACCTATGGCATGGCGTCCGCCCGCATCGCCTACCTGCTCAAGGATCCGCGCGGCTGGGCCGAGTTCCGCAAGGCGCTGGGCGAGCATTCCGCGCCCGGCTCGGCCAACACCATGCGCGGCGTGCAGGCCGGCCGGCCGTCGATCTACGATCTGGAGAATCGGCTGAGGGCCATGGCCGCGCCGACGCTGGTGCTGGTGGGCGACGAGGACGACCATTGCCTCCAGCCCGGCATCTTCCTGAAGAAGACCGTGCCGGCCTCGGGACTGGCGATCCTGCCCAAGAGCGGCCACACGCTGAACCTTGAGGAGCCGGCGCTGTTCAACCAGATGGTCGCCGACTTCCTGGCGCAGGTGGAGCAGGGCCGCTGGCTGCCGCGCGACCCGCGGTCCAATCCCGCCCAGATCATGCGCACCGGCTGAGCCGGCCCGTGCCCGCGCTCGCCGACCGCATCGACGGCGGCCGCCTGTGGCGGCGGCTGGAAGATTTGGCCCGCTTCGGCGCCATCCCCGGCGGCGGCGTCGACCGGCAGGCGCTGTCGGACGAGGAGATCGCCGCACGCGCGGAACTGGTCCGCTGGGGCCGCGCCATCGGTCTCGATCCCTACACCGACCGCCTCGCCAACCTGTTCCTGCGGCTACCGGGCAGCCAGCCCGACCTGCCGCCGCTCCTCGTCGGCTCCCACATCGACAGCCAGCCCACCGGGGGACGCTTCGACGGCGTCTACGGCGTTCTGGCGGGGCTGGAGGTGGCCGAGGCCATGTGCGACGCCGGCATCGTGCCGCGGCGACCGGTCGAGATCGTTGCCTGGATGAACGAGGAGGGCTCCCGCTTCGCACCCGGCATGATGGGATCGGCCGGCTATGGCGGCGCGCGGCGGCCGGAGGACATCCTCGCCGCGAAGGACGCAGCGGGAACCACCGTGAGCGAGGCCGCGGCGCGCGTGCTGGCGGCGGATGCCGGCGTTCCGCAGCGCCCCCTCGGCCGTCCGGCCGCGGGTCTGATCGAGATCCACATCGAGCAGGGGCCGGTGCTCGAGGCCGCCGGGATCGCCGTTGGCATCGTCACCGGCATCCAGGGCAAGCGCACCTTCACCGTCACGGTCGAGGGCGAGGAGAACCACGCCGGCACCTCGCCGCGCGCGGCGAGACGTGACGCCCTGGTCTCCGCGGTCGCAATCGTGGACGCCCTGCAGCGGGCGATCTGGGACGCCGCCGATGTCGTGCGCTTCACCGTCGGCCGCTTCGTCGT
>JAEWEX010000531.1 GCA_023389135.1 Pseudomonadota bacterium
GCTGCGAGCCGTTCCGAGGCGCGCACGCCTTCGGCACCCGCCCGGCAGGCGCCCCGCGGCGGCGCTGCAGGCGCACAGCCGGGCGCATCTGCCGCCGCTCCCGCCGTCGGGCGCGGAAGCGCGGCCAGTTATGGCGCCCGTCTGCGCGCATGGCTGGAGCGCCACAAGCGGTACCCGGCGGCCGCACGCGCCGGCGGCATCGGCGGCACCGCGCTGCTGACGTTCACCGTGGGCGCCGATGGTCTCGTCTCTTCCCACAGCATCCGCCGCTCCAGCGGCCACGCCGTACTGGATGACGAGGTGCAGGCCATGATCCGCAGGGCCCAGCCGCTGCCCGTCATCCCGCCCGAACTCGGGCGCTCCCGGATCACCGTGACGGTCCCCGTACGCTTCGACGTGAGGTGAGGACATCGGGCAGAAATCGCGGGCAACGCTCGCGCACCGGCTGAGGCCGCTGTCCCCCGTCGCGCCGGATCGCTCACGCGACCAGAAAACCCTGAAAGACAATGAGAAATGGTGGAGCCGAGGGGATTCGAACCCCTGACCTCTGCAGTGCGATTGCAGCGCTCTCCCAACTGAGCTACGGCCCCGGTCGCTTGGGTGGCGCCATTTACGTGGGGGGCCGGAACACTGTCAAGGACATGCCGGCGCCTCGACCGAGATCGCCCGGCGGTTCCGCTTGCGGTGGTTGCGCCCCGCCGGCGGCGGCGACACTTGCGCCACGCCGCCCCAGCCGCTTCACTCGCAGGCAAATGAGGGTGGCGTGCGGGCCGCTCCAGGGAGAGGAACGGCGATGTTCGACAGGCTGCGGCGCGAATGGCTGGCGCTCACGGGCGCGCTCAGGGCGCTGCGGATGACGAGCCCGGTCGCGAAGAACCCGACCCGCGTGTTCCCCTTCGTGTTCGAGGAGCTTGCGGCCCGCTCAGGCGACGCACCGGCGCTGATCGGCGCGGCGGAGAGCTACAGCTATTCGGGCCTCGATGCCCGCGCCAACCGCTATGCCCGGTGGGCAAGGGAACAGGGCATCGCCAAGGGTGACACGGTCGCGCTGCTGATGCCGAACCGGCCCGAATACCTCGCATTCTGGCTTGGGGTGACCCGCGCCGGGGGCGCGGTGGCGCTGCTCAACACCAACCTGGCCGGCGCGTCGCTGGCCCACTGCATCAACATCGTCACGCCCAGGGCCGTTGTGGTCGCCACCGATCTCGCCCCGGCCTTCGCCTCGGCTCGCGCCATGCTCACCGGCAGTCCGGCGATCTGGAGCCACGGGCCGGGCGCGGCCGGCGACAGGCGCCTGGACGAGGCGGTCGAGGCACTCGACGGGGCCGCACTGGCGCCCGCGGACCGCCCTTCCCTCACCATCGAGGACAAGGCGCTTTACATCTACACCAGCGGCACCACCGGCATGCCAAAGGCCGCCAACATCAACCACTATCGGCTGATGGCGATGTCGCACGGCTTCTGCGGCGTCATGAACCTCAAGCCCGACGACCGGATGTATGACTGCCTGCCGATGTACCATTCCAACGGCGGCGTGCTCGCCACCTGCGCCAGCCTCGTCGGCGGCGGATCGGTGGTCATCCGAGAGAAGTTCTCCGCGCGCGACTTCTGGGAGGATGTCGTGCGATCGGGCGCCACCGCCGTATTCTATATCGGCGAGCTGTGCCGCTATCTGGTCAACACACCGGAAAGCCCAGCCGAGCGGCAGCACCAGGTGCGCATCTTCTGCGGCAACGGCATGCGGCCGGATGTCTGGCCGGCGTTCAAGGAGCGCTTTCGCGTCCCCGTTATCATGGAATGGTATGCGGCGACCGAGGGCAACGTCGCGGTGTTCAACTGGGACGGCACGCCCGGCGCCGTCGGCCGCATCCCGGGATGGCTGTCGCACCGCTTCCCCGTGAAGGTCGTGCGCTACGACGTCGAGAACGAGGTGCCGGTACGCGGCGCCGACGGCCTCTGCGAGGAATGCGCCCCCGGCGAGGTCGGCGAGATGATCGGCAAGATCCTGAATGATCCCAAGGCGCCGGCGAACCGCTTCGAGGGCTATGCCGACCGCTCCGCCACCGAGACCAAGATCCTGCGCGACGCCTTCGAGCGCGGGGACGCCTGGTTCCGCACCGGCGATCTCATGCGCAGGGACGCCGAGGGATACTTCTTCTTCGTCGACCGCATCGGGGACACCTTCCGCTGGAAGGGCGAGAACGTCGCCACCTCCGAGGTTCAGGAGACCCTGACGGCGTTTCCCGGCATTGCGGACGCCAATGTCTACGGCGTGGCGGTGCCCGGCCGCGACGGCCGCGCCGGAATGGCGGCGCTGGTGGTGCAGGGCGACCTGGATCTCGTGGCGCTCCAGGCCCATATCTCGGCAAGCCTGCCCGACTATGCCCGCCCGATCTTCCTGCGCATCCAGCGCGAGATCGAGGTCACCGGCACGTTCAAGCAGAAGAAGGTCGATCTGGTGCAGGAAGGCTTCGACCCGTCCGTGGTCCATGACGAAATCTGGTTCGCCAATCCCGAGACGCGCCGCTTCGAGCGACTGGACCCCGCGCTTTACCGGCGCATCGTGTCAGGAGACATCCGCCTGTGAGCAATGTGGTTGCGATCCCCGGCCCACTGGACGTGGTGGGCTTCTGGCGTGCGGCCGGACCGGCGCGCTGGTTCAGGGCGGACCCGTCATTCGACATGCTGGTGCGGATGAAGCTCGGCCGCGCGCATGAGGCGGCCGCCGCCGGCGCGCTTGACCGGTGGACCGGCGCCCCGCTCCCGTCGCTCGCACTGACGCTTTTGTTGGACCAGGCGCCACGGAACATGTTTCGCGGCGACGCCAGGGCATTCGCCAGCGATGCGCACGCCCGCGCCGTCTCCGCGGAGGCCCGGGCCGCCGGCTTCGACCGCAGGGTGCCGCGCGCGCTGCGCAGCTTCTTCTACCTGCCGCTGATGCATTCCGAGGACATGGGCGACCAACGCTTGTGCGTGGAGTTGTACCGCGCCATGGGCGATGCCGACGGCGAGCGGTGGGCCGTGGTCCACGCCGACATCATCCAGAGGTTCGGACGCTTCCCTCATCGCAATTCGATGCTGGGGCGCCGCACCACAACGGAGGAGAAGCGGTTCCTGGACGACGGCGGCTTCAAGGGCTGACCGCCGGCTCCGGCCCAACGCTTCCTTAAGCGCGCGCTGCCATGCTGGCCTGCTTGAGGACAGGCATGGCCATGACAAAGACGGCACCCGCTCCGGCGCTCGCGACCACGGCAGCGCTTCGCGTGGAAGCCTGCAGCGCCGACGAGGCTGCGGCCCACGACACAGCCTGGCGGGCGCTCTGCGAACGTGCCGTCGAGCCCAATGTCTTCTATGGACCGGACTTCGCGCAGGCCGCGGCCCGCCACCTGCCGCGAGGCCGGGGTGTGCGTTTCCTGCTGGTCTGGGACGGCGCCCGGCTCGCCGGGCTGCTGCCGGTCGCTCCGGGGACGGGGCGGCTCGCGCCGCTGCGCGCCTGGCCGGCCTATGCCCCCCTGACCACCCCGCTTCTGGACCGCGAGGCGGCCCCGGCCGCTGCGCGGGCGCTGCTGGATCACCTCGCCCGACGACGCGTCTCCGCCCTTGTACTGCCGCGGCTGTCCGATGGCGGGCCGGCGGGCCACGCCTTGCGGGAGGCACTGGAAGGGAGCGGGCGCCGGCACGCGCGGCTCGCGGTGCATGAGCGCGCCTATCTGGCTGCCGGGGGCTGGAGCCCTGAAACCTCCGGCATCCCGGCCCGGCGGCTGAAGGAATTCGCGCGCCAGCGCCGCAGGCTGGAGGAACAGGGCCCGGTCGCGACCGAATTCCTGACCGGCGCCGACCTGCCGGCTGCCCTGGAGCGATTTCTTGCGCTTGAGCAGGCGGGCTGGAAGGGGCGCGCCGGAACCGCGCTCGGCGCGAACGCGGCCCTCGCCGCCTTCATCCGTGCAGCGGCGGCGGCGCCCGGCACAGAAGTCGCACTGCTCCGCGCCGGCAGGCGAGACGTGGCCGCGGCGCTGCTGTTCCGGCAGGCCGACCGGGCCTTCTATTTCAAGACGGCCTATGCCGAGGATGTCGCACGCCATTCGCCGGGGGTCTTGCTGACGCTGGACATCGCGCGGCGCCTCGGCAACGACCCCGTGCTGGCCGGGGTCGATTCCGTCGCCGACGCGGACCACCCGATGATCGACCGGCTGTGGCGGGGACGGCTCGGCGTAGCAGACTGGGTGATTGAACTGCGGCCCGGCGCCGGCCCGCGCTTCGACGCCGCGGTGGCGCTGCGGCGCCTGGCG
>JAEWEX010000002.1 GCA_023389135.1 Pseudomonadota bacterium
AGGACGACTGGCGCTACCACTTCTTCGACACCATCAAGGGCTCGGACTGGCTGGGCGACCAGGACGCCATCGAGTATCTGGTGCGCAACGCGCCGGCGGCGGTCTACGAGCTGGAGCACTGGGGCGTGCCGTTCTCGCGCACGGAGGACGGCCGCATCTACCAGCGCCCGTTCGGCGGCATGACCACCGACTACGGCCGCGGGCCGGCCGCCCAGCGCACCTGCGCCGCCGCCGACCGCACCGGCCACGCCATGCTGCACACGCTCTACGGCGCGGCGCTGAAGCATTCCGCGGAGTTCTTCATCGAGTATTTCGCCATCGACCTGATGATGGACGAGGACGGGGCCTGCATCGGCGTCGTCGCGCTCAAGATGGACGACGGCACGCTGCACCGCTTCCAGGCGCACAAGACGATCCTTGCCACCGGCGGCTATGGCCGGGCGTATTTCTCGGCGACCTCGGCCCACACCTGCACCGGCGACGGCAACGCCATGGTGCTGCGCGCCGGGCTGCCGCTCCAGGACATGGAGTTCGTCCAGTTCCACCCGACCGGCATCTACGGCGCGGGCTGCCTGATCACCGAGGGCGCGCGCGGCGAGGGCGGATACCTCACCAACGCGCAGGGCGAGCGCTTCATGGAGCGCTACGCGCCCTCCGCCAAGGATCTCGCCTCGCGCGACGTGGTCTCGCGCGCCATGACCATGGAGATCCGCGAGGGCCGCGGCGTCGGCAAGGAGACCGACCACATCCACCTGCACCTGGAGCATCTCGACCCCGCAATCCTGCACGAGCGGCTGCCGGGCATCTCCGAGAGCGCCAAGATCTTCGCCGGAGTCGACGTGACGCGCGAGCCGATCCCGGTGCTGCCGACCGTGCACTACAACATGGGCGGCATCCCCACGAACTATCACGGCGAGGTGCTGACCAAGAAGGGCGGCGACGCCGACGCCGTGGTTCCGGGCCTGATGGCGCTGGGAGAGGCCGCGTGCGTGTCCGTCCACGGCGCGAACCGGCTGGGCTCCAACTCGCTGATCGACCTCGTGGTGTTCGGCCGCGCCGCCGGTCTGCGCTGCGCGGAGACCATGGAGGCCGGCGCCAAGCACCGCGAGCTGACCGATGCGTCCTCAGAGCGCGCGCTGGCCCGGCTCGACCGCTTCCGCCACGCCTCGGGCGCCACGCCCACCGCCGAGCTGCGCGGGCGCATGCAGCGCGTGATGCAGACCAACTGCGCAGTGTTCCGCACCGGCGAGGTGCTGGAGGAGGGTCGCGGGCTGATCAAGCAGGTCTGGGCCGGGACCGAGGACATCGGCGTCACCGACCGCTCGCTGATCTGGAACTCCGACCTGATCGAGACGCTGGAATACGACAACCTGATCACCCAGGCGGTCGTCACCATGGAGGGCGCGGCCAACCGCAAGGAGAGCCGCGGCGCCCATGCGCGCGAGGACTTCCCCGATCGCGACGACGGCGAATGGATGAAGCACACGCTGGCCTGGGCCGACGGCGCCGCCATGACCGTCACCATCGACTACCGGCCGGTGCACACCTACACGATGTCCAACGACATCTCCTATATCGAGCCCAAGGCTCGGGTCTACTGAGGCGGGGACAGGCAGAACATGGTCCAGCTCACCCTTCCCAAGAACTCGCAGATCACCGACGGCAAGGTCTGGCCCAAGCCCGAGGGCGCCTCGAACCTCGCCGAGTACAAGATCTACCGCTGGGATCCCGACGGCGAGGGCAATCCGCGGATCGACACCTATTACGTCGACCGCGACGATTGCGGGCCCATGGTCCTGGACGGCCTGATCTGGATCAAGACCAAGGTCGACGCCACGCTGACCTTCCGCCGTTCGTGCCGGGAGGGCATCTGCGGCTCCTGCGCCATGAACATCGACGGCGCCAACACGCTCGCCTGCACCAAGGGCATGGACGAGGTGAAGGGCGCGGTGAAGGTTTACCCGCTGCCGCACATGCCGGTGATCAAGGATCTGGTGCCGGACCTCACGCGGTTCTACGCACAGCACGCCTCGATCCAGCCCTTCCTGAAGACCGCGACGCCCGCGCCGCAGAAGGAGTGGCGCCAGGCGCGCGAGGACCGCGCCAGGCTCGACGGGCTGTACGAGTGCATCCTGTGCGCCTGCTGCTCGACCTCGTGCCCGAGCTACTGGTGGAACGGCGACCGCTATCTCGGCCCGGCCGTGCTGCTGCAGGCCTATCGCTGGCTGATCGACAGCCGCGACGAGGCCACCGGCGAGCGGCTGGACGACCTGGAAGACCCGTTCCGGCTCTACCGCTGCCACACCATCCTGAACTGCGCCAAGACCTGCCCCAAGGGCCTCAACCCGGCCAAGGCCATCGCCGAGATCAAGAAGATGATCGTGGCGCGGGCGATCTGACCCGCATCCGCCTCAGCCTCGATAGCCGGCCTCGACATTGTTGCCGTCGGGATCGAGCACATAGGCCCCGTAATAGGCCTCGCGCCGCGGCCCCGGCGCGCCGTTGTCGGAGCCGCCGGCCGCGACCGCGCGCCGGTGGAACGTGTCGACCGCTTCGCGGTCCCGGGCGGTGAAGCACAGATGGACCGGGCTCGTCGATGCGCCGTGTCCGTCGCGCCAGAAGGCGGGCCGGTCCGTGCCGATCCACAGGAACGGCAGCGGCTCATCGATGCTGCGGATGACGAGGAAGGAGGCCGCGGTGTTGTCGATCACGGCAAGCCCCAGCGCCGCCATGGCCTCCTCGTAGAAGCGGCGCGCGGCGCCGAGGTCTCGGACGCAGAACCCGAAGTGATCGAACATCGAGGTTTCCTCCTGGCTGACCTGCAAACGCCGGAGCGCAGGAAATGGACCCAAGTCGGCCGCAATTCGTTGTATCCTCATCCATCCCCGAAACCGGACAGAGGAGTAGCGGTCATGGCGACCACCTACGACGAACGTCAGTGGAGCGTGGAAGCGGTGCAGGAGCTCAGGGAGCTCGCCCGGGAGAAGGTGCCGGCGTCGCTCATCGCGCTGAAGCTGCGGCG
>JAEWEX010000025.1 GCA_023389135.1 Pseudomonadota bacterium
GCCCGCCACCATGCGGCCGATGCGCGGGATCGCGCCGAACGACCACGCGTCGTAGAGCCGGTCGAGGCCCGGCACCAGCACCGTGGAGAATTCCAGCACCACGAGCCGCCCGCCCAGCTTCAGCACCCGGCGGAACTCCTCGAGCGCCAGCGGGATGCGCGGCACGTTGCGGATGCCGAATGCGATGGTCACGGCGTCGAAGGAGCGGTCGGGGAACGGCAGGCTCTCGGCGTTGCCCTGCACCACCTCGACCCGGGCGCCGAGCTTCTTCTTCGCCGCCCGCTCGCGCGCCACGGCGAGCATGTCGCCATTGATGTCCAGGAGCGTCGCGTGCACGCCCGGTCCGCCGCGCGACAGCGCCCGGAACGCGATGTCGCCGGTGCCCCCCGCCACATCGAGCAGGTCGAACCGTCGCGCATTGCGCGGCAGGTCGAGCTCGGTGACCATGGCGTTCTTCCACAGCCGGTGCAGTCCCGCCGACATGAGGTCATTCATGACGTCGTAGCGGCTTGCGACGCTGGCGAACACGCCGTCCACCCGCGCCTGCTTCTCGTCGAGCCTGACCCGTGCGAAGCCGAAATCGGTCTCGTCGTCGGCGCTGCGGCTCGTCGGGTCGGCGGTCATGGTCGTCTCGGCTCCCGGGCCCGCGGCCCGTCCCTTTGCACAGGGCGCGGACCCTAGCCTAGGCGGTCCGGCGGCGCTAGGTTCGCCCGCGCCGCACCCTGGGTGTGCAACGAACGATCGAGGCCGATGCCCGAACTGCCCGAAGTGGAAACCGTCCGCCGTGGCCTCGCCCCGGTGATGGTCGGCGCGCGGCTGGAGACGGTCGAGGCGCGCCGGCCCGATCTGCGGTTTCCGCTGCCGGACCGGTTCGCCGAGCGGCTCGCCGGCCGCCGCGTGACGGCGCTGGACCGTCGCGCGAAATACCTGCTGGCCGATATCGAGGGCGGCGAGGTTCTGGTCATGCATCTCGGCATGTCCGGCTCGTTCCGGGTCGAGGATGCGGCCGGCGAGACGACGCCCGGAGAGTTCCACCACGCGCGCTCCCGCGCCGCGGCGCACGACCACGTGGTGTTCGGCATCGAGGGCGGCGCGCGCATCACCTACAACGACCCCCGCCGCTTCGGCTTCATGGCGCTCGCGGAACGGGCGCGCCTTTCCGAGCATCCGCTGTTCCGGCACCTCGGCATCGAGCCGCTGGGCAACGAACTGTCGGGTGCGGCGCTGGCGCGGTCGTTCGCCAACAAGTCGGCCAGCCTCAAGGCGGCGCTGCTGGACCAGCGGCTGATCGCGGGCATCGGCAACATCTATGCGTGCGAGGCGCTGCACCGGGCGCGGCTGTCGCCGCTGAAGCCCGCCGGCGCCATCGCGACCCTCAAGGGCGGCCCGACCGCGGGCGCCGTGCGGCTGGCCGATGCGATCCGGGCAGTGCTGACCGAGGCGGTGGCGGCCGGAGGCTCGTCGCTGCGCGACCATGCCCGGACCTCGGGCGAGCTCGGCTATTTCCAGCATTCCTTCCGGGTCTACGACCGCGAGCACGAGCCCTGCCCGACGCCCGGCTGCCGCGGCACGGTGCGCCGCACTGTGCAGAACGCGCGCTCCACCTTCCACTGCGTCCAGTGCCAGCGCTGACGCGATCCCGCTCACGAAGACGATCCGGAGGATCCATGGCCTACGACAACATCCTGGTGGAGACGCGCGACGGCGTCGGCCTCGTCCGCCTGAACCGGCCCAAGGCGCTGAACGCGCTGTCGTCGCCGCTGATCGCCGAGCTGAACGAGGCGCTGGAGCGCTTCGAGCGCGACCCCGCCATCGGCGCCATCGTCATCACCGGCTCGGACAAGGCCTTCGCGGCCGGCGCCGACATCAAGGAGATGAAGGAGCTGTCGTTCCCGCAGACCTATGTGGACGACTTCATCACCAGCTGGGAGCAGGTCTCGCGGGTGCGCAAGCCGGTGATCGCGGCCGTCTCCGGCTACGCGCTGGGCGGCGGCTTTGAGCTTGCCCTGATGTGCGACTTCATCATCGCGGCCGACACGGCCAGGTTCGGGCTGCCGGAGATATCGCTGGGCGTCATCCCCGGCGCCGGCGGCACCCAGCGCGTAACGCGGGTGGCGGGCAAGGCCAAGGCCATGGAGATGATCCTCACCGGCCGCATGATGGACGCCGCCGAGGCCGAGCGCTGCGGCCTGGTCTCGCGCATCGTGCCGGCCGGCGACCTGGTGGAGGAGGCGGTGGCGGCCGCGGCGAAGATCGCGGGCTTCTCGCGCGCATCGGCGCTCGCCGCCAAGGAATCGGTCAACCGCGCCTACGAGACCACGCTGTCGGAGGGCGTGCGCTTCGAGCGGCGCATCTTCCACGCCCTGTTCGCCACCGCGGACCAGAAGGAGGGCATGTCGGCCTTCTCCGAGAAACGCACCCCCCGCTTCGAGAACCGCTGATCCCGCAGGGTCAGCCTGCGCCCAGCCTCATGGCCCGCCCGGCCGAGACCTCGAACCGGGCGGCGCCGTCGGGCAGTTCGGCGAACAGGGCCGGGTCGGCGCCGGTGAGCCAGCACTGCGCGCCGATCTCGGCCAGCACCGCATAGAGCCCGGCGCGCCGGGCCGGGTCGAGATGGGCGGCCACCTCGTCCAGCAGCACCACCGGCCGCGCGCCCGCCAGCGCCGCGACCAGCCGGGCATGCGCCAGGACGAGCCCCAGCAGCAGCGCCTTCTGCTCGCCGGTGGACGACAGCGCCGCCGGCATGTCCTTGGGCCCGTGGCGGACCAGCAGGTCGGAGGCCTGCGGCCCTTCCACCGCACGGCCCGCCGCGCGGTCGCGGCGCCGCGCCGCAGCCAGCCGTGCGGCGAAGCGGTCCTCCACCGCCGCGGCGGGCTCGGCCCTGACCGCCGCCTCGATCTCGCCCTCGATGGCGAGCGCCGCCCAGGGGAACGGCGAGGCGTCGTCGCGGCCCTCCGCGATCAGCGCCGCCAGCCGCGCCACCGTCTCGGCCCTGGCCGCGGCCACCGCGACGCCGAGCTCCGCCGCCTCGCGCTCCACGGCGTCCAGCCAGCGGCCGTCCCAGTTCTCCTCCTC
>JAEWEX010000030.1 GCA_023389135.1 Pseudomonadota bacterium
ACCTATGGCGGGTTCCTGGCCGCGGTGTGCCGCGCCAGCGGGCTCGACGTGGCGGCGGTCAGGGCGCTGGACCCCGCCACGCAGCGGCGCGGGCGCTACGGCTCCGCCGCCGAGCGCGGCGGCGCGCGGGCGCGGCAGATCGCGATCTACCTGACCAACATCGCGCTGGGGGTGCCGCAGCGGGTGATCGCCCGCGCGGTGGGGCTGACGCCGGCGGGCGTGTGCCTGGCGCTGAAGGCGGTGGAGGACCTGCGCGAGGACCCGGCCGCCGACCGGCTGATCGAGGACGTCGCGCGGGCGGTGACCGGGAGGGCGGCGTGATGGTGGCGGAGCATGTCAAGAGGATGATCGCGCGCATCGAGGGCGCGCTTGGAAAGCGCGACGCCGGCGCGATCCTCGCCGAGCTGGTGGCGGACGGCGCGCGGCACCGCTTCGCCGGCGGCACGAATTTCCTGCGGATCGCCGGCATCGAGGCGCAGTCCACCGCCGGCGGCGTCCTTCTGCTCCGTGCCTGGTGCCGCCGGGCGCGCAAATGGCTGGAGGCGCAGCCATGCTGATCCGCCCGTCCTCCACGGTGGTGACGGTGCGGCGGCTCGACCCGCCCCGCCCCTCCGGCTCCACGGCGGTGATGGCGCGGCGGGTCGTGCCGCCGGACAGCCTCGACTTCTTCCCGACACCGCCCTGGGCGACCAGGGCGTTCGTGACCGGCGCGCGGGCGGCGGGCTTTTTCCGGCCGGCCGCGAGCGTGGTGTGGGAGCCGGCGGCCGGCGAAGGTCACATGGCCGAGGTGCTGCGCGAGTTCTTTCCGACCGTGCGGGCCGGCGACATCTTCGATTACGGCCGCGGATACGAGGTCGCGGACTTCCTCGGGCCCGACGCCGGCCTCGGCTGGGGGCGGCCGGACTGGATCATCACCAATCCGCCCTTTTCCGCCGCGCTGGCCTTCGCCGAGCGCGGGCTGGAGCTGGCGCGCAGCGGCGTCGCGCTGCTGGTGCGGCTGCAATGGCTGGAGGGGGCGGAGCGCTACCGCCTGTTCGAGCGGCACCAGCCGACGGCGGTGGTGCTCTATTCCGAGCGGGTGCCCATGACGCGGGGGCGCTGGGACCCCAAGGCGAAGACGGCCACCGCCTATGCCTGGGTGGTGTGGGACCTGGCGGCGCCGGCGGGGCAGACGACGTTCCATCTGATCCCGCCCGGGAGCCGGGCGCGCTTCACCAAGGCCGACGACGCCCGGCGGTTCGCCGCCGGCGCGGACGCGCCGCTGCTGCAGGGAGGGGAAGATGATTGAGGACAGCGTGACCAACAATGTCACCGCCACGGCGGAGCGCATGCTGCGGCTGCTGGACAGCGAGTGCGACCTGATGGCCCGGGACGGTGTTCCGGCCGTCGAGATCGACGCCACCAGCATGGCGGTGTGCAGCCAGATCGCCGGCCGGGTGCTGGGCACGCAGGTTAAGCACGGCACGCAGCGGGCGCGGCGGGAGAAGGCGATCGACGCCGCGGTGGAGCTCTTCGCGCGTCAGATCCGCGACGTCGCGCGGCTGCTGGCCGGCGTGGAGGGCGGGTGATGGACGACTTCCCCAACGCCGACCAGGTGGCGACGGCGATCGTCGAGGCGGCGCGGCTGACCGGCGAGAACCCGCAGCTGTGCGCGCTGGCACGGGGGGGGCTGCGCTGCCGGGCGATCGCCATGGAGGCGCTGTGCCTTGCCTTCCCGACGGCGCGCCGGCCGGGGCTCGCGCGCTGCGTGGGCTATCCCAAAGCCGCGGCTTTCCATGGCTGGCTGGCGTCGGCCAAGCGCGCGTCCTGGTGGCGCGAGGAATGGGTCGACGAGGTTGTCGGCGCATTGATCGGCGAGGACGTCGCCGCATGAGACCCGTGGCGGAACTCCCCCTCTCCGCCGAGGGAGCGCCCGCGGCTGCGGCAGCAGTCGAGACCCCGCCGGCGTCGGCCGCGGGCGCAATGCCATGACCTCCCGCGTCACCGTGCGCGAGCTGCGCTCCATGCTGATCGACCGCGTCGACCAGCTGCTGGCGGACCTGCCGCCCGACTGGCGCAAGCATTCGTCGGGCGCGGTGACGGCGCTGAACCCCAACCACGCGGCCGACCGGCGGCCGGGCAGCTTCGTGGTGTGGACCGCCACCGGGGCGTGGAAGGATTTTGCCGCCGGCGACAAGGGCGACGTGATCGACCTGCTGTCCTACGCGCACGGCCGCGGCGTCGACCGGAAATGGGCGATCGGCTTCGCAAAAGAGTGGCTGGGCATCGAAAAGATGTCGTCGGGCGAGCGGGCGGCGGCGCGCGCGGCGCTGCGCAAGAAGGACGAGGCGCGGCGGGCGGCGCAGGAGGCGGAGGCCGCGCGGCGGCGCGACCGGGCCTGGACCATGTGGCTGAAGGCGCCGGTGAACCACATCGCCGGCACGGTGGCCGAGACCTATCTGGCGACGCGGGGCGTGCGGCTCGCCGAGGTGCCCAATCCGGAGCGCGGCGAGCTGCGCTTTTCCCCCGAGATGGAATGGTGGAACGGCGCGGTGTGGGGCGAGCGCGACGGCCGCCGCGTCAAGGAACAGCCGGGGCCGAAGTTCCCCGCCATGATCGCCATCGTGCGCGGGGCGCGCGGCGAGCCCATGGCGGTGCACGTGACGTTCCTGGCCGATGACGGCCAGGGCAAGGCCCCGGTGGCGCGGCCGAAACTGATGTTCGCCGGCGTCACCGGCGGCGTGGTGCGGATCGCGCGCGGGCCTTCCAATTTGACGCCGGAGCAGGCGGCCGACGCCGGCGTGGCCGGACCTCTGGTGATCACCGAGGGCATCGAGGACGCGCTGTCCATCGCGGTGGCGCTGCCCGAGGCGCGCGTCTGGGCCGCCACCAGCCTTTCCAATGTGGGCAATGCGCCGGCGTTCCACCCGTGCGTGTCCGGCGTGATCGTCGCCGCCGACAATGACTGGGCCGGCGGCCAGGCGGCGGCCGAGCTGGAGCGCGCGGTGGAGCGGCTGGAGGCCCATGGCCGGCCGGTGGAGGTGCGCCGGCCGCCGGCGGGCTTCAAGGATTTCAACGATCTCTTGCGAGGCGAGGAGGAGGGAAAGTCATGATCGAGGAGCAGGATTTCCGGGAGCACCCGGCGCTGGCCATCGCCCATGTGGCGGCGGCCGGCGCGGCGGTGTCGGTGCTGGAGGCGGAGCTGGAACCCATGGCGGCGACGCTGTGGGCCGGCAACCTTGCGGGCGACGGGGACCGCGCGGCGGCGATGGCGCGGATCCGCACGGTTGGCGACTTCGTGCGGCGGCATCCGGACGCGCCGGCCGAGGCGGTGTGGCGGCAGGCGCGGGCCATGGGCGTGCATGCCGCGCCGGCCGGGGCGTTCCAGGAGCAGCCTCGGGCGGTGCGGCTGGCCTATGC
>JAEWEX010000158.1 GCA_023389135.1 Pseudomonadota bacterium
GGTCACAAGCTCGTCGACCCTGGCGTCCAGCTCGCCCGGCGGCACCGCGTAGTTGATGACGCCGGCATCCGCCAGCTCGCGCGCGGTGTAGCGCCGCGCCAGCATCAGGTACTCCTTGGCCAGCGCCGGCGACATGAACAGCGGCACCAGCGAGGCGCCGCCGTCGCCCGGCACGATGCCGAAGGCGGGGCCGCCCTCCGGCACCTCCCCCATGCCCAGATGCATGTCCACCAGCACCGCCTCCTCCGCCCCCACGATCAGGTCGCAGGCGAACACCAGGCTGGAGCCGAAGCCGATGGCGTGGCCGCCCACCTTGGCGACGATGGGCTTTTCCAGCTCCGCCATGGCCTGGTGGGTGCGCAGCACGCCCGTGAACGTCATCCACGAGCCCTTGGGGTTGGTCAGATAGGCCTTGGCGCGGTCGCTGGTGTAGAAGTCCTTTTCGCGCGGGACGTAGAACTCGCCGTGCGAGCCGGTCAGCACCACGACGCGGACGTCGTTGTTGCCGCGCAGGTTGGAGAATATCTCCCCCAGCTCCCAGTGCAGGTCCGCGGTGCCGCCGGTCAGGCTCTTGGGGGCCAGGATGGTGACGGTCGCCACCTGTCCCTCGATGTCGAGCGTGCAGGACGAATACTGGCTCATGGGCGTGTCCTCAGAAGGTGGGCGAGCGCAGCGTGACGCCGCCGTCGACCGCGAGCAGCTGGCCGGTGACGTAGGCGCTGTCGTCGGAGGCGAAGAACAGCGCGGCCTTCGCCACATCCCAGGCGTCGCCCATGCGGCCGCTCGGGCAGGCGGCGTTGCGCCGGCTCATCATCGCCTCCAGCTCGTCGGCCGACATGCTGGCGCCCAGCGTCTTCTCCACCATGGGCGTCCGCATCAGCCCGGGCATGACGGCGTTGGCGCGGACGTTGCGGCCGGCATATTCGATGGCGACCGCGCGGGTGAGCTGGTTCACCGCACCCTTGGAGGCGCTGTAGGAGATGTAGTGCTGGCCCAGCGACGTGATCGCCACGATGGACGACACGTTGACGATCGAGCCGCCGCCGCCCGCCACCATCACCGGCAGCACGTGCTTGCAGGTCAGGAACATGCTGGTGACGTTGACGTCCATCACCCGGCGCCAGCTTTCGAGCGAGGCCTCCACCGGACCGCCCAGCGCCAGCGTGCCGACATTGTTGTGCAGCACGTCGATGCGGCCGAAGCGCCTGACGGCGTCCGCCACCAGCTCCTCGACGGACCCGGGCGAGGTCACGTCGGCCTGGAGCGCGACGCAGGCGCCGCCCTCGCCGGCGATGATGGCGGCCGTCTCCTCGGCCGCCGCCAGGTTGATGTCGCAGGCGACGACGGTCGCCCCCTCGCGGGCGAACAGCGCCGCGGTGGCCTTGCCGTTGCCCCAGCCGGGACCGATGGAGCCTGCGCCTGTGACCAGCGCGATCTTGCCCTCGAGCCTGCCCATGCCTCAGGCCGCGACCGTCGAGGACGCCATGGACGGCTTGCGGTCGGCCCAGGGATGGGCCGCCTCGAACGCCGCGGCGAGCCGGAAGATCAGCGCCTCGCCGAGGTGCCGGCCGACGATCTGCAGCCCGACCGGCAGCCCCGCCCGCGTGAACCCGGCCGGGATCGACGCCGCCGGCAGGCCGGTGAGGTTGAACGGGTAGGTGTAGTAGATCCAGCCGATGATGTTCTCCTCCGAGCCCTCCGGCGGGAAGTCGGCCTCGGCGTCGAACGCCTCGGTGGGAAGGGTCGGCGTCACCAGCAGGTCGAAGGTGGAGAAGAACTCGCACAGCTTCGTCCTGAGGTCGTAGCGGCGGAACACCGAGCCGTAATACTCGCCCATGGTCTGGGCCAGCGCGCCGTCCAGCGTCCGCGCCACGGCCGGGTCCAGCAATTCGCGCTGGTTCTCCAGCACCGGCCTAAGCCTGGTTCCTGCGCCGGCAAAGAACTCCGCCATGAACAGGTCGAGCGGGTCGTCGAACACCTTGTCGACCTCCTCGACCACGCAGCCGAGATCCGACAGCCGCTCCGCGGCGCGCGTGCAGATGTCGAGCACCTCGCGCTTGGGCCTGGCGTAGCCCAGCGTCGGGCTCCAGGCGACCTTGAGCCCCTTCACCGGCATGTCGCATTCGCGCAGGAAGTCGGGAACCGGCTGTGCCACCGCCGAGGGGTCGCGCGGGTCGAAGCCGGAGATGGTCTGCAGCAGCAGCGCCGCGTCGCGCACCGTGCGCGCCATGGGACCGACATGGGCGAGCGTCGGCGTGGCGCTGGTGGGGAACACCGGCACCCGCCCGAACTGGCCCTTGATGCCGAACAGCCCCGACAGGGCGGACGGCAGCCGGACCGACCCGCCGCCGTCGGTGCCGAGCCCGAACGGCGTCACGCCCGCCGCGATGCTGGCCGCGGCCCCGGCGCTGGAGCCGCCCGGGGTCCTGGACAGGTCCCAGGGATTGCGGGTGACGCCCGTGAGGGGCGACGACCCCACGCCCTTGCAGCCGAACTCGCTGGTGGTGGTCTTGCCGACGATGGCGCCATGGCCGCGGCGGACGCGCTCCACCGAGGGCGCGTCGACCGTGGCGACGTTGTCGGCCATGGCGCGCGAGCCGAAGGTGAGCTTGGCGCCCTTCACCGCGATCAGGTCCTTGACCGAGACCGGGAGGCCGGCGAGCGCACCCAGCGGCTCGCCCTTCATCATGGCGTCCTCTACGGCCCGGGCGCCCTCCAGCGCCTGGTCCTCGGTGACCTCCACGAAGGCGTTGATCTGCGGCTCGACCTCGCGCAGGCGGGCCAGCGACGCCTGGACCACCTCCACCGGCGACACCTTCTTCGCGGCGATCATCGCCTTGAGTTCCAGCGCGGACTTCCATGTGAGATCGGACATCGGACGCATGCCTCCCGGTCGGGGCCCAAGTTTTGTGAAGCGTCGGGACCGGCGGCGGGCAGGGC
>JAEWEX010000228.1 GCA_023389135.1 Pseudomonadota bacterium
GCATAGGACGCCACCACCCGGTCGCGCTGCGCCGTGATCAGCGCCACCCGCGCATCCAGCAGCTCCTGCTGCGCATTGAGCGCGTCGAGCGTGGTGCGCTGGCCGACATTGGCTTCCTCGCGGACGCCGTTCAGCGCGATCTGCGATGCCTCCACCTGCGCCTGGGCGGCGAGGATCTGGGCGCGCGCACCTTCCAGCGAGCCCCAGGCCGACACCACGGCCGCGCGCACCTGGTCGCGGGTCAGGTCCGCCTCGATGCGGCGCTGGCCCAGCACCTCCTTGGATTCGCGCACGCGCGACGACACCTGGCCGCCCTGGTAGATCGGAACCGTCACGCGGCCGACCAGCGAGGCACTGGCGGTGCGGTCGGCCGTGGTGTCGGAGGAGCCGCCGGAACCCCACCGGTATCCGGCGTCGGCCTCCAGCCCCACGGTCGGCAGCAATTCGCCCTCGATCACCTTCACCTGCAGCGCGGCCACGTCGACGATGTGCATGGACGACAGGATGGCGGGATGGGTCGACTGCCCGATGGACAGCGCGGCGTCCAGCGAGGGCGGCAGCAGCCGGTCGATGGGACGGCCGGGATAGAGCCGGGTCGGCTCGGCGCCGATGCGCTGGCGGTAGATGGCGCGGCTGGCCTTGAGATTGGCCTCGGCGACGGCGAGTTCCGACCGCGCGAGCGCCCGGCGGCTGTCGGCCTGGGCCACGTCGGTGCGGGTCACCTCGCCGACGTCGAAGCGCTCGCGGGTCGCGCGCAACTCCTCGCCGATCAGGTCGACGTTGTTGCGCCGGAGGTCGAAGATGGCGAAGTCCCTGAGGACGTTCATGTAGGCTTCGACCGCGTCGAACAGGACGTTCTGCTCGGTGTTGCGCAGCGCCTCCCGAGAGGCCTTGACGCTGGATTCGGCCGCGCGGACGCCATTGACGGTGCGGTAGCCGGAAAACAGCGGCTGCTCGATGCTGAGGCCCACGCCGCGCGGATAGGCGTGGGAGCCGAAGGTGTTGCCGCCGATGCGGGTCTCGGTGCCGGTGATGCCTGCATCCGCCGAGCCGAAGATGCGCGGCCGGTAGCCGGACAGCGCCTGGGGCACGCCCTCGTCGGTCGCCCGGGTGGCGGCGCGCTGCGCGTTCAGGGTCGGGCTCGATCCATAGGCGCGGGCCAGCGCCGCCTCGAGCGTTTCCGCATGCGTCGGACTTCCGGAGAACGCGAGCAAGGCGGCCGCAGCCGCGGCCAGCACCACCCTGCTCCGGCGGTGTGCGCTGAACATCATCACCTTACACTTCCGAACTGAACCGCCGGTACGCGAAGGCGCGCCGTCGGATGGAGACACCCCTGCTTGCGGGCGGCACAATAAACGCTTCCGGCGCGAGGGTGAATGCAGGCCGCTCCGGCGGGGGCGATTCGGCCTGCCGGTGCGGCTTTTGGGTCACGCCGTCAGCGCCATCACGCGGCCGTGAACCATCTGGAATGCTTAGGAATTCGGCAGTCAGAAGACGAATGCGGCGGGTCGTGCGAAGCCCGGCAGCACGGGCGCCGAGGCATCGAACACGGCATGCCCGCTGAAGGCGCCGCCGACCCACCGCGACACCGTCGCGCGGCCAACCGGCCCCGATCCCACGATGGCGACCAGGCGGCCGTCCTCCTTGAGCTGGCGGCCGAGCCGGGCGGGAAGCTCCTCCACCGCGCCCTCGATCAGGATGGCGTCGTACGGTCCCTCGGACGGGTAGCCTTCCACGAGAGGGCCGCGCACGACGGCGGTGTTGCCGATCTCGGCAAGCGCCTCCTCGGCGGCTGCCGCCATCGTCTCGTCCTCCTCCAGCGCCACGACGGAGGACGCCAGCCGCGCCAGCACGGCGGCCGAATAGCCGGTGCCGCATCCGACATCGAGCACCACGTCGCCCGGGCCTATGGCCGCGGCCTGGACCAGCTTTGCGAACACCCGCGGGGCCAGCAGCATGCGCCCGCCCCCCGCCGTCAGCGGGATCGCCGCGTCGCCATACGCCATGGTCTTCCAGGCGCCGCCCACGAAGCGTTCCCGCGGCACGTCCAGCATGGCGGCGATCAGGGCCGGGTCGGTGACGTCGCTCGGCCGGATCTGGCCGTCGACCATCATGCGGCGGGCCTGTTCCTGGTTCATGGGCGGCGGTCTCCGTGGCGCGGATGCGGGCTGGGCCCGTATCTGCGACAATCGCCGACGCCGCGCAAGCGTGCGGGCGGCAGCCGGTCGCTATGCCAGCGCCACCTCCCTGACCAGACCACGTTCGTGATCCAGCACGATCCCCTGCGCACCGTGCCAAAGCACCGGCCAGCCCCCCAGCTCCGCCATGGGCTTCAAGACCTGCGCGCCCGGCAGCCACCGCCGCCAGGTGTCGTCGCGCGTCAACACCAGGCATTCCCGGCCGTCGAGGCGCGGCACGACGTGGCGGATGGCGCCATAGCCGCGGTCGGCCAGCGGGCATCGGTCCACGAAGCCCGGCGTCAGCGACACGGCCATGAGCCCCGCGCGCCCCTGGTCGGTGACGAAGATGCGCGCGCCGGGTCCGTCGACCGGCGGCACCGGCCGCACGATGCGGACCGGGTCGTAAGGCAGCGGCGCGGTGTGTACGAGGTGACCGGAAAGCTGCTCGGAATCCAGCCCGAAAGCCGCCACCCGGACGATTGCCAGCGCGCCGTAGCAGCCTGCCACGACGCTGAAATGTCCCTCCGCGTCTCCGGGGACGATCGCCAGCGAAGACGGATCGTCGAGGTCCATGGCATGCAGCGGGCCCACCCGCGGGACCGTGCCCGGCCCGCCGCCGGGGCAGGCGATCCCGTGCCGAGACAGCCCGTCATCGCCGGCGGCGACTGCGTGGCGGCCGTCGGGGGTCACTACGGCGATTGCGGGCGCGCGGCCCGGCTCTTCGACCTTGCCCGTCCGCCTGTCGATCAGTTGCACGGGCCGGTCGATGCAGGACAGCATGACACGGCCCGCCCCCAGGCTGGATGCCGCAGGAAAGTCGATCGCCTCCGCCGACAGCGCCACAGACCGCAGCGCCAGCGCCACCCCCGGCGTCCAGGCCAACTCGGTCAGCCGGCGCGCCCTGCCGTCGATGAACACGGCGACCAGCGAGCCGCCCGGGCGAGCCTCGACCCCCGCCAGTTCAAGCAGCGAGGCGTCGTCCGCCAGCGCCGCCACAGGCCGCCGCCCCGATTGCGTCACGAACGCGCCTTCCTGCCATCCACCACGCGTCTCGCCTCCCCGCAACATCCCGCAACGTGCTGGAAAGGCCTTCGATTCGCCACGGCCGCGGCTGAGGGCAGGCGCGTTCCGGCGCGGTGCGCTGCGGCCGAAGGCCCCACGTCTCGCATCCTCCCCAGGCTATTGATTTCCCAAGACGGCTGGGGCACAAGCCTCGCGTCTGAATGACCCTGCCGCCTACCCGATGGCCACGTGGCAGAGTGGTTATGCAAAGGACTGCAAATCCTTGCACCCCGGTTCGATTCCGGGCGTGGCCTCCATGCTTCCCGCCGCGCGCCTCGATCTCCCCGGCCCTCCGTCACGGACCTCCGTCACGGACCTGGCTGGCGGGGCTCGTCCCGGGCGGGCTCTGCGCTCCCGCCGCCATTGCCATTGGCCCTGCGCTCGGCGCGGCTGGGCGTGCCGTGGCGCCAGCGCCGCCATTTCTCGATCCACCACACCTCCAGCCTCCGGCGCCAGCGACGCACGGCGGGAATGTCGACCGACAGGACCGCAAGTCCGAGCGGAATCATCCAGAAGCCCAGTACGGGGAGGAATCCGAGAAACCCGAAGAACACCAGCAGCACGCCCGCCCCGACGCGGACGATGCGTGAGCGCGGCAGCGTGAAGCTGCGGTCGCCGATGCGAACTTTCTTGTCGGTCATGATGTATGCTTTTCCGATGGTCGCCGGCCAGATCGGCCGGCTGCGCCCACCATATGGCGACGCCGATCTTGGCATGCACGCAATGTGTCTGCTATAGCACCGCCGACTTCGGCTGAAGCGCCATTCCCCGGTAGCTCAGCGGTAGAGCAACCGGCTGTTAACCGGTTGGTCGCTGGTTCGAATCCGGCCCGGGGAGCCAATTCCGATCGGGGGACCGTGCGACATCGCCCGGTCCCCCGATTGCTGTCTGGCAAGGGAGCCGCCACCGATGAAAGCCATCCATATCGACCGGTACGGCGGACCTGAGGTCGTCGTCCGCCGCGAGCTGCCGGTGCCCGCGCCCGGGCCCGGCGAGGTGCTGGTCCGGCTCGCATGGTCAGGCATCAACTTCATGGACATCCATACGCGGCAGGGCAAATACGCCCGCTCGCGCACCTATCCCCAGACGCTGCCGACCACGCTGGGCATCGAGGGGGCCGGGACCGTGGAGGCCCTGGGCGCGGGCGTGAATGATCTCCGCGCCGGCGACCGCGTGGCCTATTGCCTGAGCTGGGGCAGCTATGCGGAGTTCGCGGTGGTTCCGGCGTGGCGTGTCGCGCCGGTGCCGGAGGGTCTGACGCTCGATCAGGCCGCAGCTTCGCTGTTCCACGGCCTCACGGCGCATTACCTCGCATACGACCTCGGACGGTTCGCGCCGGGCGTCACCTGCCTCGTCCATGCGGCGTCGGGCGGCATCGGGCAATTGCTGGTCCAGCTCGGCGTGCGCCTCGGCGCCACCGTCTACGC
>JAEWEX010000348.1 GCA_023389135.1 Pseudomonadota bacterium
CCCTTGCCCAGTCCCTTCCCCCTCCGGCAAACTCGGCTCCCATGACCCTAAAGACCAAACGCCGCTGCTATGAACCTGGCCACAGGCCCAAGATGCTCGTCGTCATCGACGAGACCGAGGAATGCTCGCGCGCGGTCTACTTCGCCGCGCGCCGCGCCAAGCGCATCGGCGGGGCGGTCGCAATGGTGGCGGTCATCGTGCCGGGCGACTTCCAGAACTGGTTCTCCATCGGCGACCTGATGCGCGAGGAGGCCGAGGCCGAGGTCCGCAGCCACATGAACCGCCATGCGGAGCGGGTGCGCGAGATCGCCAACATCGAGCCGCAGCTCGTCATCCGCGAGGGCGAGCCGGCCTCGGAGATCCAGAAGCTCACCGAGGAGGAGGAGGACATCGCCTTCCTCGTGCTCGCCGCGGCGACCAGTTCGGAGGGCCCCGGACCGCTGGTGACGCAGCTCGCCGGCAAGACGTCGGGCTCATTCCCGGTGCCGATCGTCGTGCTGCCCGGCCATCTGACCGACGACGAGATCGACACGCTGGCGTAACGGCTCCCGCTATCCGCGCGCGGCGGCCCTCAGCCCCGCCAGCGTGGCGGTGGGCGTGATCGCCTCCGGGTCCACCTTCACATGGATCAGCGCGGGCCGGCCGGCGGCGAGCGCGCGCTCGAAGGCCGGGGCGAAATCCTCCGTGCGCTCCACGGTCTCGCCATGGGCGCCGTAGCTGGCGGCCAGCGCCGCAAAGTCCGGGTTGACCAGCGTGGTGCCCGAGACGCGGCCCGGAAAATGCTTTTCCTGATGCATGCGGATGGTGCCGTAGATTCCGTTGTCGACCACCACGACAATGATGGCGAGGCCGGCCTGCACGGCCGTTCCCAGCTCCTGGCAGGTCATCTGGAAGCAGCCGTCGCCCGCAAACGCCACCACGATCTTCTCCGGCTCCAGCACCTTTGCGGCTATCGCCGCCGGCAGGCCGTAGCCCATGGAGCCGGAGACCGGGGCGAGCTGGGTGCCGTAGCGCCGCGAGCGGTGGAAGCGGTGCAGCCAGATGGCGTAGTTGCCGGCGCCGTTGG
Organism: Pseudomonadota bacterium; assembly: GCA_023389135.1. GTDB lineage: Bacteria > Pseudomonadota > Alphaproteobacteria > Rhizobiales > Methylopilaceae > Agaricicola. The sequence goes on from JAEWEX010000348.1 coordinate 1,067, forward strand.
TGAGGATGGCGTCCGCCGGCAGGCGCTCCCGCAACCAGGTGACGACCCCGCCCATCTGCACCGCACCCGGCCCGCCCGGCGCGACGTCGGTCCACGCCCGGTCCTCCGCGACCACCGCATCGGTCCAGCCCTTCCAGCTCCGGCCGAGGCCGCAAGCTAGGTCGGCGAAGGCCGGCGCGAAGGCGGCGGGCGTGGCGTGGATGGCCAGCGCCGGCTGGTAGACCCGCCCCAGTTCCTCCGCGTCGGCATGGACGTGGACCAGCGGCAGGCCGGGGTCGGGGATGCCGAGCAGCTCGTAGGACTGGCTCGGCATCTCGCTCATGCGGCTGCCGACCATGACGACGAGGTCGGACGAACGAATGCGGGCGAGCAGCTTCGGGTTCGGCCCGATGCCCAGATGACCCGCATAGCAGCGGTGATCGGAGGGAAACAGCATCTGGCGGCGGAACACCGCGGAGACCGGCAGGTCGGCGGCCTCCGCCGCCCGCACCATGTGGTCCACGGCGCCCTGCGACCACCGGCTTCCGCCGACCAGCACCATCGGGCGTTCCGCCGCCTTCAGCATCCCCGCCAGCCGCGCCATGTCCGCGGCGCCGGGATGGGTCTCGACCGGCGCGAAGACCGGCGCATCCACCACATCCGCCTCGGCCGCCAGCATATCCTCCGGCAGCGCGATCACGACCGGTCCGGGACGGCCCTGGGTGGCGACGCGGAAGGCGCGCGCGACCAGCTCCGGCACGCGGGCGGCGTCATCGATCTCCACCACCCATTTGGCGATGGAGCCGAACACGGCGCGGTAGTCCAGCTCCTGGAACGCCTCCCGGTGGCGGAAGCCGGTCTCGATCTGGCCGACGAACAGGATCATCGGCGTGGAATCCTGGCTCGCCACGTGGACGCCGGCCGACGCGTTGGTGGCGCCGGGGCCGCGGGTGACGAAGCAGATGCCCGGCCGGCCGGTGAGCTTGCCGGCTGCCTCCGCGCTCATGGCGGCGCCGCCCTCCTGCCGGCACAGCACGAACCGGATGTCGCTGTCGACCAGCGCGTCGAGCACGCCGAGATAGCTTTCGCCCGGCACGCCGAAGGCGACCTCCACCCCATGGCCGGCGAGCGCGTCCACCAGCAGCCTGGCGCCTGTGCGGGGGCCGCGCGCGCTCACGCAGCGGCCTCCGCGGCCCGGGGTCGGGCCAGCGCGGCGCCGGGCCACAGCTTCGCGCCGGCGCGGACGTATTGCGGGGGCAGCTTCAAGTCCGCGCCCAATGCTTCGGCGGCATGCCAGCCCCAGCGCGGATCGTCGAGCAGCGCGCGCGCCAGCGCCACCATGTCGGCCTTGCCGGAGGCCACGATGTCCTCGGCATGGTGCGGGTCCACTATCAGCCCGACCGCGCGGGTGGCGATGCCGGAGCCGTTCTTCACCTGGGCGGCCAGGTTGACCTGGTAGCCCGGCCCTGTGGGGATCGGGGCCCTGGGGATGTTGCCGCCGCTGGACACGCAGGCATAGACCACGCCGCGGGCCTTCAGTTCGGCCGCCAGAGCGGCCGCGTCCTCCACGGTCTGCCCCTCGGGCACCCAGTCCGTGCCGGTGATGCGCGACCCCACCGCAATCGTCTTCGGCACCGCGTCGATCACCGCCTCGGCAATGGCGATCGGCAGCGCGAAGCGCCGCGCGCGATCGCCGCCCCAGGCGTCGTCGCGGGTGTTGGAGATGGGGGACGTGAACTGGTGGACCAGATAGCCATGGGCCATGTGCAGCTCGATCACCTCGAAGCCGAGCCTGACGGCGCGCCGCGCCGCCTGCACGAACGCCGCGACCACCCGCGCAATGCCGGCCTCGTCCAGCGCCTCCGGCACATGCCAGCCCTCGGCGAACGACGTCGCGGTGGCGGATACCGTCTGCCAGGGGTCCTGGTCGGCGGCCACCGGCCCGCCGCCCTCCCAGGGCCTCTGGGTGGAGGCCTTGCGGCCGGCATGGGCGAGCTGGATGCCGAACTTCGTGCCGGGCAGGGCAACCGCGCGGGCGGCGGCCAGCACGCGGGCCAGCGCACGCTCATTGGCGTCGGAATACAGGCCCAGGCAGCCATGGGTGATGCGCCCGCGGCGCTCGACACCGGTGGCCTCGATCACGACCAGCCCCGCACCGGACATGGCCATGTTCATCAGGTGCTGCAGGTGCCAGTCGGTCGCCGAGCCGTCATCGGCGGTGTACTGGCACATGGGCGCGACCGCGATGCGGTTGGGGAGGTCGACGGGGCCGATGGCGATGGGAGAGAAAAGCGCCGGGGTCATGGAAAAGCCTGACGTTGGAATGGCGGGGCGCCGTCCTTCGGGACGGCGAAGCCGATGCGGGATCCAGGGACGCGGGACGGTCGCGGGCATTGCGGGATTCCCACGTTCCGCCGGGCTCCAGCCGGAATGACGGCGGATGCCGTTTGCACGCTCAGAAGAACGCCTGGATGCCGGTCTGCGCCCGGCCGAGGATCAGGGCGTGGACGTCATGCGTACCCTCGTAGGTGTTCACGGTCTCCAGGTTCGCGGCGACCCGCATCACATGGTACTCGTCGGCGATGCCGTTGCCGCCATGCATGTCGCGGGCGGCACGCGCGATGTCCAGCGCCTTTCCGCAGGAGTTGCGCTTGATCAGGCTGATCGCCTCGGGCGCAAGCCGCCCCTCGTCGAACAGGCGGCCCGCGCGCAGGCAGGCGTGGAGCCCTAGCGCGATCTCCGTCTGCATGTCCGCGAGCTTCTTCTGCACGAGCTGGGTCGCGGCCAGCGGCCGGCCGAACTGCTTGCGGTCGAGCGTGTAGTCGCGCGCCCGGTGCCAGCAGAACTCCGCCGCCCCCAGCGCGCCCCAGGCGATGCCGTAGCGGGCGCGGTTGAGGCAGCCGAAAGGCCCCTTGAGACCGGAGACGTTGGGCAGCAGGTTCTCTTCCGGCACCACCGCGCCTTCCAGCACGATCTCGCCGGTGATGGAGGCGCGCAGCGACAGCTTGCCCTCGATCTTCGGCGTCGAGAAGCCTTCCGTGCCTCGCTCGACCACGAAGCCGCGAATGTCGCCGCCATGGGCCTCGGACTTCGCCCACACCACCGCGACGTCGGCGATGGGGGAGTTGGTGATCCACATCTTGGTGCCGGTGAGCCGCCAGCCGTCGGAGACCTTCTCCGCCCGGGTCTTCATGGCGGCGGGGTCCGAGCCGGCGTCTGGCTCGGTCAGGCCGAAGCAGCCGACCCATTCGCCGGAGGCGAGCCTCGGCAGGTATTTCCGCCGTTGCGCGTCGTCGCCATAGGCCCAGATCGGGTGCATGACGAGCGAGGACTGAACGCTCATGGCCGAGCGGTAGCCCGAATCCACCCGCTCCACCTCGCGCGCCACCAGCCCATAGGCGACATAGCCCAGGCCAGCGCCGCCATACTCCTCGGGAATGGTGGCGCCCAGCAGGCCCAGGTCGCCCATCTCGGACATGATCTCGCGGTCGAAGCGCTCCTCGCGATAGGCGGTGAGCACGCGCGGCATCAGCCGGTCCTGCGCGTAGTCGCGCGCGGTGTCGCGCACCAGGCGCTCGTCCTCGGTGAGCTGGTCGTCCAGCAGTAGCGGGTCGTCCCACCGGAACGAGGCGCGCTGGCCTGCGGCATGTGTCGTCTGGCTCGGAGCGGCGGTCACGGGACGCCTCCTTTGCATTTTCTCCGGGATTTGAGGTTTCAATAGCGCGGGCGGCGGCTCGAGGCGAGGCCGATCACGGCACGATCACGCGACCGTCGCGGCGGCTTGACGGCCGGTGACGCGACGTGACGCGACAGGGTGTCCCGGAACTGGCAGGTCTTTGCCAGCCGGCCGCGCCATCGGCGGCCCCTTGAGGACACGCCGACATGCAGACCATGACCGCCGCCGGAAGCCGCGCCGCGGCGCCCTCCGCGACCACGCTCTTCCACCTCGCGATCGGCGGGCTCGCCGGCCTCGGCCTGTGGGAGGTCTGGGCCCATGTGCCGACCACGCTGGCGGTCGGCGGCCCGCTGGAGCCGCCCGGGCTGATCAAGTCGCTGTTCCAGAACCTGTTCGGCGTCGCGGTGCCCGACGTGTGGGCCCGGGCGCTGCACTACTTCACCGGCGTGATCGGCTATCCGGTCGGCTACTATGTGCTGACACGGCATGTGAAGAGCTTCGGGCCGCGGCTCGACGGATGGATCTGGGGCGTGATCACCTATTTTATCGCGCTCGGCGTGTTCGCGCCGCTGGCGGGCCTGCCGTTCCTGCTTCTGGAATGGGGCGGCCGGCTGTCGCTGATGAGCCTGATCGGCCACGCGCTCTACGGCTGGTTTGCCGCCTTCGTGTTCGAGCATTTCGAGCGCATGCGGGCGTAAGGACGGGTAAATCGAAGCTGTGACTTGACCGCGATGCGCGCGCCGGCGGAGCGTGGCCGCCTCGTTCCCGGGATGGCACCGACATGCTCCGCCTCGCAGCCCTACTGTTCGCCACGCTTCTGGTCTCGGGCAGTGCGCGCGCCGCGGACCCGGACCCGTTCGACTGGCCGGCGGTCCTGGCGGCGGCGCGCGGGCAGACGGTGTACTGGAACGCCTGGGGCGGCGACCCCGTCATCAACGCCTATATCGGCTGGGCCGCCGGGGAGATGGCGGCGCGCTTCGGCGTCACCGTGGAGCACGTCAAGCTCGCCGACACCGCGGACGCGGTGGCGCGCATCGTCGCGGAAAAGGCGTCAGGTCGTGAGGACGACGGCTCGGTGGACCTGATCTGGATCAATGGCGAGAACTTCGTCTCGCTGAAGAAGCAGGGCCTGCTGTTCGGGCCATGGGCGGAGGCGCTGCCGAACTTCGCGCTCGCCGACGTGACCGGCAAGCCGGTGCTCACCTCCGACTTCACCGAGCCGGTGGAGGGATACGAAAGCCCGTGGGGGCTGGCCCAGCTGGTCTTCATGCACGACACGGCGACGGTGCCCGATCCGCCGCGCTCGATGGCCGCGCTGGCGGACTGGGCCGCCGACAATCCCGGGCGCTTCGCCTATCCGCAGCCTCCGGACTTCCTCGGCGCCACCTTCCTCAAGCAGGCGCTCTACGAGGTCGCGCCGGACCGCGCGGCGCTGCTGCGGCCGGCGGACGACGCGGCGTTCCGGGCGGCGACCGACCTGCTGTGGCCGCTGCTGGACAGGCTGCGGCCCCATCTGTGGCGACGCGGCGAGGCCTACCCGCCCACGGGCACGGCGCTGAGGACTCTGCTGGGCGAGGGCGAGATCGACATCGCCTTCACCTTCAACCCGGGCGCGGCCTCCACCGCCATCGCACAGGGAGAGCTGCCCGACACGGTGCGCACCTATGTGCTGGACGGCGGCGTCATCGGCAACGCGCATTTCGTGGCAATCCCGTTCAACGCCCGCGCCAAGGCCGGCGCCATGGTGCTGGCGGACTTCCTGCTGTCGCCCGGGGCCCAGGCGCGCAAGGCGGACCCGCGGGTCTGGGGTGACCCGACCGTGCTCGACGTCGGTGCGCTGGCCGACGCCGACCGCACGCTGTTCGAAGCACTGCCCCTGGGCGTCGCGACGCTGTCGCCGGAGGATCTCGGCCCCAGCCTGCCGGAGCCGCACGCCTCCTGGCTGGAGCGGCTGGAGGCCGCCTGGACCGCGCGCTACGCGGCGCGCTGAATGCTGAGGTTCGCGCCCGGGCTTGCCGTCGCGCTGCTCGTCGTGCCGGTGGCGGCGGGTTTCCTCGGCACGCTGCTGCCCGCCTTCGGCTATCTGCCGGCGCTGGGCGGCACGTCGGTCTCGCTCGAGCCGTGGCGCGCCCTTCTCGCCATGCCCGGAATCGGCCGCTCCATGTGGTCGAGCCTCGCCGTCGGGCCCGCCAGCACGGCCGCAAGCCTCGCGATCGTGGTGCTGTTCGTCGCCGGCTGGCAGGGCAGCCCGGCCTTCGCGGGCTTGAGGCGGCTGTTGTCGCCGCTGCTGGCGGTGCCGCACGCGGCGGCGGCATTCGGCCTTGCGTTCCTGATCGCGCCGTCGGGCCTGATCGCGCGCGGCCTGTCGCCATGGCTCACCGGCTGGGAGCGTCCGCCCGACCTGCTCACCGTGCAGGATCCCCTGGGGCTCGCGCTGATCGCAGGTCTCGTGGTCAAGGAAACCCCGTTCCTGTTCCTGATGACGCTGGCGGCCCTGCCGCAGGCCGACGCGGATCGGGCGCTGACGGTGGCGCGGACGCTGGGCTACGGCCGCGTCCGTGGCTGGTGCCTGGCCGTGCTGCCGCGGGTCTACCGGCAGATTAGGCTGCCGGTCTACGCCGTCATCGCCTATGCC
>JAEWEX010000496.1 GCA_023389135.1 Pseudomonadota bacterium
TACCGGGAGCTGTTCACCGACAGCTACAACCTGTCCATGATGTGGCGAACGCTGAAGCTCAGCCTCATCACCACCGCGGTATCGCTGGTGCTGGCGTTTCCGGTCGCGCTCTATATGCGACAGACGACGCCGCGCCGGCGCACAATCATCGCGCTGATCCTGCTGTCGCCGCTGCTCACCAGCGTCGTGGTGCGAACGCTGGCCTGGGTCATCGTGCTCGGACCGCGCGGCGTCCTCAATGACGGGCTCGCCGCAATCGGGCTCTCGCCCGTCTCGCTGATCTACAACGAGATCGGCGTCGTCATCGGGCTGACCCACGTATTCTTCGGCTACATGGTGCTGTCGCTGATGACGTCGTTGCTGAAGATCGACGAGAACCTGCAGCTCGCCGCCAGCAACCTCGGCGCCAGCCGCTGGGTGATCCTGCGCGAGATACTGATCCCGCTCAGCCTGCCCGGCATCCTTGCCGGCTCGGTGCTGGTCTTCACCATGAGCGCCAGCACCTATGCGACGCCGGTGCTGCTCGGCGGCAGCTCCACCAAGATGGTGGCCCCGGAGATCTACGACCTCGCCATCAACTACATCGAGTGGAACGCCGCGGCGGCGCTGTCCTGTGTCCTGTTCGCCGGCATTGCCCTCATCGTGTTCCTCGGCACGCTGTTCGCGGAGAGCGGCCGCAGACGGGTGATCTTCGAATGAGGCCGGCTCACGAACTCAACCGCACGTTCCTCGGCGTGTGGACCTTCGCGGTCTGCGTGTTCGTCCTGGCGCCGCTGTTGTTCGTCGTGCTGGTGTCGCTGACGCCGCGCGACTACATCAGCCTGCCGACCGATGGCTTCTCCCTGCGCTGGTACCGGGCGCTGGGCGACCAGGCGCAGTTCCTCCGCGCAGGCGTCAACAGTGTGGTGATCGCACTGGAAGCGGCGGCCACCGCGCTGGTGCTGGGCACGCTGGCGGCGCTCGCCACCGTGCGCTACCGCTTCCCGCTCAGGAACACGCTCAGGCTGATGACCACGTCGCCGCTGTTCGTGCCCATGGTCATGAGCGGCCTGGCCATCCTGATCTTCTTCTCTTCGCTGGGCTGGACCGACCAGGCGACGCGCATCTATGTGGCGCACACCGCCCTGACGCTGCCCTACGTGTTCCGCACCGTATCGGCGAGCCTGGCGGGCTTCGACATGAACCAGGAGCTCGCGGCCCGCAATCTGGGCGCGCATCCGGTCAAGGCGTTCCTCCTGGTCACCCTGCCGCAGCTCGGTCCCGGCATTGTCGCCGGCGCGATCTTCGCGTTCATCGTCTCGTTCGACAATGTCGGCATGTCGATCTTCCTCACCGGCGCCCAGTTCACGACCCTGCCGGTGGAGCTGTTCAACTACGCCTCCTATTCCAACAACCCCATGACCGCGTCGGTCTCGGTGGTGATGATCCTGTTCTCCTTCGTCGCCATCGCGCTGCTGGAGCGCTTCTTCGGCCTCCAGAAGCTGATGCGGTAGCGACAGGCGCGCAACGAAAAGCCCCCGCCGCAATGCGACGGGGGCCGGTGTCGCGAGCGATGTCGCGTCAGCGCGTCATGGCGCGCTCGACCTGGCGGGTCCAGTCGCGGCGCTTCTCCACCACCAGCGCCTCGTCGACCCGGATGATCTTGTCCATCTGGTCGCCGGACGGCACGCCGAACTCCTGCAGCCGTGGCGACTGCTCGACCTTGGTGTTGACCGGCGCATAGAACGCCATGTCCATGAACACCTTCTGCGCCTCGGGCCCGACCAGCCAGTTGGCGACGTCCTGCGACAGCTTCAGGTTCGGGCTGTTCCTGGGAACCGTGACGACGCTGAACGCCAGGATCGAGCCCTCCTCGGGTATGGTGAAGCGGATCGGATAGTTCATGTCGATCAGCGGCGCGACGCGGATGGTGCCGTGGGCGCCCACGAGATACTCGCCGAGCTGGATCTTCTCCTCCAGCTTGGAGGCCGACGGCTCCATGGTGGCGATGCACTTGCCGAGCTCGGCGAAGCGCTCGATGCCCTGGTCCATCTTCGCCGGATCGCCTCCGCCCACCATCATGACGGTGTGCAGGCCATAGGAGACGCTGGGGTTCAGGACTCCGATGTAGTTGCAGAACTCCGGCCGGAACAGGTCGTTCCAGCTCGTGGGCGCCGCCCAGCCGCGCTTCTCGAACTCGCCGGGATTGTAGAAGATGCCGGTATAGAAGAAGCCCACCGGCATGCCGTCGCGGCGCTCGACCTGGGCGGCAGGCGCAAGGTCGGCATAGTTCGACATCTGCTCCGGGTCGAACTTCGCCAGCAGATCCTGCCGTGAGACGGTGTCGTAGGTGATGTTCTCCAGGAACACCATGTCGAACTCGGGACTGTCCTTGGTGGCGACCACCTTGGCGGCGTTCTCGGTGGCCGTGCCCGGCACCCACCGCACCGTGATGCCGTGCTTGTCCAGATAGGGTTGCATCGCCTTCTTGAAGGCCTCGTCGAGCTGGCCGCCGAATGAGGCGATTGTCAGCTCCTTCGACTGGGCCAGAGCCGCCGTCGGCGCGGCCAGCAGCGTGGCGCCGAGCAGGCCGGCCATGAGGCCGAGCCTGGCGGGACGGCGTTCGATGTGTTTGCTCATGTGTCCTCCCTGTATCGTTTTGCGGCGCCCTCATGGGCGGGGCGCCGGCGTGTGTCGGTCGCTTGCCGACGGGCGCAGCGCCGTATCGGTTCGGCGCCGCTATCGCGCCCGAGGGGCTGGAAGCCAGCGCCTTCGACACGATACAGTCATCTACTGAATGATCAATCATTCTGTCGAGGAGACGTGATGACCCGCGCCATACGCATCCACGAGACCGGAGGGACGGAGGTGCTGCGATGGGAGGCGGTCGACGTGCCGCCGCCCGGGCCGGACGAGATCACGATCCGCCACACCGCCATCGGCCTCAACTTCATCGACATCTACCACCGTACAGGCATCTACCCGACGCCGCTGCCCGCCGTGATCGGCAGCGAGGGGGCGGGCGTCGTGGAGGTGGTGGGCGGCGGCGTTGAGGACTTCCAGCCCGGCGACCGGGTGGCCTACGCCTCGGTGATCGGCGCCGACGCCGAGCGGCGCAACATCGCGGCCGGCCGCGTCGTGAAGCTGCCTGACGACATCGATGACGAACTCGCCGCGGCCTGCATGCTCAAGGGCCTGACCGCCCATTCCCTGATCCGGCGCGCCTATCCGGTGAAGGCGGGCGAGACGATCCTGGTCCACGCCGCCGCAGGCGGCACCGGGCTCATACTGTGCCAGTGGGCCAGCAGCCTGGGCGCCACCGTCATCGGCACGGTGGGAAGCCGCGAGAAGGCGGCGCTGGCGGCCGCGAATGGCTGCCACCATCCCGTGCTCTACCGGGAGGTGGATTTCGTCGAGGCGGTGCGGGAGCTGACCGGCGGCGCGGGCCTGCCGGTGGTCTACGATTCCGTGGGCCGCGACACCTTCATGAAGTCGCTCGACTGCCTGCAGCCGTTCGGCATTATGG
>JAEWEX010000110.1 GCA_023389135.1 Pseudomonadota bacterium
CTGGGCGCCCGCTTCGTCCTCGCCGAGGGGGTGAATTTCGTCGAACAGCCGGCGGGGAGCCTCGCCGCCATGCGCGCCGCGGTGGACGTCCTCGACCCGCTCAGGCTGTCTGCCGTGCATGTCATGATGACGCTGACGGGCTCCGCCGTGCTGGCGCTCGGGGTGCTGCGCGGCCGCTTCGGCGCCGGGGAGGCCTGGCGCGCGGCGCATGTGGACGAGGACTGGAACGTCATGCTGTGGGGCGAGGACGCGGAGGCCGCGGCGCGGCGCTGGCGCCGGTTCGAGGAGATGGCGGCGGCCGCGCTGGTCGCCCGCGGCGGGGATCGGTGTCCATGATCGTCTCCCACCGGCACCGCTTCGTGTTTCTCAAGACCAAGAAGTCGGCGGGCACCAGCGTCGAACTGGCGCTGTCGGCGATCTGCGGGCCGGAGGACATCATCAGCCCGGTGTCGGCCGAAGACGAGGCAATGCGCCTCGGGCGCGGCGTCCAGAACATCGAGATCCCGGTCGATCGCCGCCCGGTGCTGTGGCGGCTTCACCGCGCGCTCGGCGCCCGTCCGAGCCAGGCCGGGATGTCCTTCTACAATCACATGACCGCCACCGAGGCGCGCGCGGCGCTGGGCGCGGAGACGTTCGACGCCTATCGCAAGGTCACCATCGTCCGCAATCCGTGGGACCGTGAGGTGTCGCTGTACTTCTGGCACCACCGCGGAAAGGACAGTAAGCCGGCCTTCGACCGTTTCGTGCGCATGCCGCGCTGGCGCCCCGACCGGAAGAACTTCGACCTCTATTCCATCGGCGGACGGCCGGTGGCCGACGACTATCTGCGTTATGAGACGCTGGCGGACGATTTCGCCGGTTTCGTCAGGTCGCTCGGCGTGGCGGACGTGCCGGGGCTGCCGCGGGCCAAGGGGGTCGAGCGACCGAGGGCGAAGCGGGATTTCCGGGAGTTCTACACGCCGGCCACCCGGGATATCGTCGGGCGGCGCTATGCCCGCGAGATCGAACTGTTCGGCTACACGTTCGACTGATTGCGGCCGTCACAATTCCATCGCCATCCGCATGTCCTGTGGCCATTCCCGCCAGAGGCCTCGCCGTCCAGTCATGAACCGACCAGCCTTCCGCTCCGCCCTGCGCAGCCTGGTGCGGCCCCTCACGCCGGCCGGCCGCGCGACGCGCGAGCAGCTGCTGCGCCTGACGGGTCTGCCCAGCGACCTGTTCCCTGTGGCTGCGGCGTGGACCGCCGCCACCGACTTTCTGCTGCCCGTCGCCCGCGAGCTGCTGGCGCGAGCGCCCGATCTGGTCGTGGATGTCGGCTCGGGCCTGTCCACGGCGGTCTGCGCGCGCTGTGTCGAGCTGAACGGCCGCGGCCGGGTGGTGTCGCTGGAGCATGACGCCGCCTTCCGCATCCGGACCCTCGGCTTTCTGCGCGAGGCGGGGGTGCAGGGGCGTGTCGAGGTCGTGCTGGCGCCGCTGGCCGATACCGCCGTCGGAGGAGAGGTTTTCCGCTGGTATGGCTCCGAGGCCCTTGCCGCCATCGACGCGCCGATCGGCGCCATGCTGATCGACGGGCCGCCGGGCGCCACCGGTGCGCTGGCGCGCTATCCCGCCGGGCCGCTGCTGTTTCCCCGCATGGCCGCCGGCGGCGCGGTGTTCGTGGACGATGCGGGACGCGCCGACGAGCGAATGGTGCTGGCGCGCTTCGCACGGGAGTTCCCGGAGTTCTCGCAGTCGCCCATGGACACGGCCAAGGGCGCGGTGATCCTGCGGCGGCGCGCGGACGCCGCCGGGCGCGCCGCGTGAGGCGCTCCACCTTCGTCCGGTTTCCGCTGTCCCGCGGCGCCTGCTAAGAAGCCCTGACCATCGGCACTCCGGCGGAGACGGGCGCGCGCCATGAAGCACATCCTGGACGAACTGGAACAGCGCCGCGCGGTCGCCCGGCTGGGCGGCGGCGAGCGGCGGATCGAGGCGCAGCACAAGCGCGGCAAGCTCACCGCGCGCGAGCGGCTCGACCTCCTGCTGGATCAGGACAGCTTCGAGGAGTTCGACATGTTCGTCGAGCACCGCTCCATCGACTTCGGCATGGAGACGCAGAAGGTGCCTGGCGACGGCGTGGTCACCGGCTGGGGCACGGTCAACGGCCGGACGGTGTTCGTGTTCGCCAAGGACTTCACGGTGTTCGGCGGCTCGCTGTCGGAAGAGCACGCGCGCAAGATCATGAAGATCCAGGACATGGCGCTCAGGGCCGGCGCCCCGATCATCGGCCTGTTCGACGCCGGCGGGGCGCGCATCCAGGAGGGGGTGGCGGCGCTCGGCGGCTATGGCGAGGTGTTCCAGCGCAATGTGCTGGCCTCCGGCGTCATCCCTCAGGTGTCGGTCATCATGGGGCCCTGCGCCGGCGGCGACGTCTACTCGCCCGCCATGACCGACTTCATCTTCATGGTGCGCGACACCAGCTACATGTTCGTCACCGGGCCGGACGTGGTGAAGACCGTCACCAACGAGACCGTCACGGCGGAGGACCTCGGCGGCGCCCGCGTGCACTCCACCCGTTCCGGCGTGGCCGACGGGTCCTTCGACAACGACGTCGAGGCGCTGCTCCAGATCCGGCGGCTGATGGACTTCCTGCCGTCCAACAACCGGACCGGCGTGCCGGAGTTGCCCTCGTTCGACGATGCCGAACGCGCGGACCTGTCGCTCGACACGCTGGTGCCCGACAATCCGAACAAGCCCTACGACATCAAGGAACTGATCCTGAAGGTCGCCGACGAGGCGGACTTCTTCGAGATCCAGGAAGCCTTCGCCAGGAACATCGTCACGGGCTTCGGCCGCATCGCGGGGCGGACGGTCGGTTTCGTCGCCAACCAGCCCATGGTGCTGGCAGGCGTGCTCGACAGCGACGCATCCCGCAAGGCGGCGCGGTTCGTGCGGTTCTGCGACGCGTTCGAGATTCCCATCGTGACCTTCGTGGACGTGCCGGGCTTCCTGCCGGGGACCGCGCAGGAATATGGCGGCCTCATCAAGCATGGCGCCAAGCTGCTGTTCGCCTATGCGGAGGCCACGGTGCCGAAGGTCACCGTGATCACCCGCAAGGCGTTCGGCGGCGCCTATGACGTGATGGCGTCGAAGCACCTGCGGGGCGACATGAACTATGCCTGGCCGTCGGCGCAGATCGCGGTGATGGGCGCCAAGGGGGCGGTCGAGATCATCTTCCGGCAGGACATCGGCGACGCCGACAAGATCGCGGCCCAGACCAAGGCCTATGAGGACCGCTTCCTGTCACCCTTCGTCGCGGCCGAGCGCGGCTATGTGGACGAGGTCATCAAGCCCCATTCCACCCGTCGCCGCATCGCCCGGGCGCTGGCCATGCTGCGCGACAAGAAGCTCGAGAACCCCTGGAAGAAGCACGACAACATCCCGCTGTAGGGCGGGGGCGAAGGTTCAGCCTTGGAGCGGCCGGACGTCGATGCCGGCGCGCCTTGCCATATCCGCCAGCCGACGGTCAGCCGTGGCCAGTGGCGCGGCCTCGCGCAGCGCAAGCGCCACGTAGAAGCAGTCGTAGATCGGGTGGCGCGCCGAGGCTGCAATCGTCAGGGCGTGGTCGGCCAGGCTCTGCACAGGCTCCAGGCGCCCGAACGCGGCCCCCGCGAGCCGCAATGCCGACAAACCATGGTCTATGGACAGGTCTCCCCGGACAATGCGCTTCCAGATCGCATTGCCGATTTCCGGGATGACCAGGGCGGGCGCGACAAGAAACTGACGGTCTCGCCGAAGTGCGACCGCCCTGGCGCTGTCGATCTCTGGCAGGACCCACTTTATGGCGACG
>JAEWEX010000211.1 GCA_023389135.1 Pseudomonadota bacterium
GCGATGTGGGCGACGTCGTTCTCGGTGGTGCAGAACACCACCTTGGGTTCGTCGCCGCCGGGAAGCCGGCGGAGCTGGTGAAGGAACTCGAAGCCGTCCATAACCGGCATGTTCCAGTCCAGCAGCACCGCGTCAGGCATGTCCTGGCGGCACATGTCCAGCGCCTGCTGGCCGTCGCCGGCTTCCGTCACCCTGACGTCGAAGCCCTCGATGATCCGCCGCGCGACCTTCCGGATTACGCTGGAATCGTCCACCACAAGACACTGCTTCATCGTTCTGCCTCCAAGGCGCCGCTGCTCCATCAGGCTGCGGCGCGATCCGTTTCGAGATTGAGGACGCGCTCCACGTCCAGGACGACCAGGAACCCGCTGTCGAGCCGGTGGACGCATTGCGCCACCTCGCGCCAGCGCGGATCGAGATTTGCCGGCACCGGGCCGCGCGACAGCGCATCCAGCGCCATCACCTCGCCGACCGCGTCGACGGTCAGCCCGCAGACCTCGCCGTCGCACTCGATGCCGATCGCCAGCGACGATGGGCCGATCTCCCGGGACGGGAGGCCCAGCCGCGCGCGCAGGTCGATGGCGGTGACGATACGGCCGCGGAGATTGAGCACGCCGACGATGCAGGGTCCCGCCAGCGGCACCCGTGTCAGTCGCTCCAGGATGAACACGTCCTGCACGCGCCGGATCGGCAGGCCAAACAGCTGCCCCGCCACCGTCAAAGTGACATATTCGAGAACCGCAACGCCTCCGGCGCTCATGCGGCCAACTCCGCGCCGGCCGACGCACGGCCGAGCGCGGCGATCAGGCCGCGCCGGTCGAACTTGGCCACATGCGCGCCGAAGCCCGCCCGGCGCCCGCGCTCGGCCATGCCCGGCGCGGCCATGGCAGACAGCGCGATCATCGGGCAGTCGGCCATGTGCTCCACCCGGCGCAGCGCCTGCGCGAACTGGGAGCCGCTCATCTCGGGCATCTCCACGTCGGCCACGACCGCGTCGAAACGCCGGCCCTCCCCCGCGAGCCTGAGCGCCTCGGTGGCGCTGGCCAGCGCCGTGACCTCGAAGCCCGCCGACCGCAGAACGGGCGCGAGCAGGTCCCGGAAGAAGGGGCTGTCATCCACGAGCAGCACGCGCGGCGCGCCGGCGCCATGCGCAGCCGGCCGTTCCGGCCAGCCGTCGAAGGCCAGCGACAGATAGTGGCCGACATCCAGGACCTCGGTGGCGCGGCCGCAGATCACCGCCGAGCCGATGCCGCCGGGGCGGCCGGAGACGACATCGATGTCGAGCCGGTCCTCCACGATGTCCATGATCTCGTCGACCAGGAGCCCCATGGTGCGATCGTCCGCGGCGAACACCAGCATGGGTCGCCGTCCGGCGCCGGCGGCGAGGCCTCCGCCTTCATCTGCCGCCGCCAGGGGAATCAGCCTGCCGCGGTACTGCACCATTGCTGACCCGCCCGAGCGCTCGATCGTGCCGGTGTCGATCTCCTCGATCCGCGCCACCAGCGACAGCGGCACGGCCTTCGGCTCGCCACCGCCCGCGCGAAACACCAGCAGGGGCATGCGCGTATCGGCGACGACGGGGGCCCGGGGTGCGACCCCAGCCGGCGTGGCGAAATCGGCGCCCATCGCCGCGACGACGCCGTTGGGATCGAGGATCATGACCACGGCGCCATCACCCATGATGGTGGTGCCCGAGAACATGGCGATGTGCCGCAACCGCGAGGCCAGGGGCTTCACCACGATCTCCTCGGCATGGAACACGCCGTCCACCACGATGCCGAAGTCCGCGGTCCCGACCTGCGTCACGACCACGAAACCCGCCTCATCCCCGGAGGCCTCGCCTATGCCGAGGAGAACGGACAGGTGAGCGAGCGGCAGAAGCCTGTCGCGATGTCGCAGCACCGGCGTCTCGTTGATCAGCTCGATGCGGCGGCCGCCACCGCCCCCGAGCCGCACCAGTTCCACGACGGCGAGTTGCGGGATCGCGAAGCGCTCCGCGGCCGCCTCGACGATGAGGGCGGGAACGATGGCGAGCGTGATCGGGATGGTGATGGTGAATGTCGTCCCCTCGCCCGGCCGGCTGTCGAGATCGACGGTGCCGCCGATCGCCTCGATGTTGGTGCGCACCACGTCCATCCCGACCCCGCGCCCCGACACGCTGGTGACCGTCGCAGCGGTCGAGAAGCCGGGGCGGAAGATGAACTTCTGGAGCTGCGGCGGGCTCATCCTGTCGAGCTCGTCGGCAGCGGCGAGGCCGGCCTCCAGTGCCTTGGCCCGGATGCGGCCCACATCGAGCCCGCGTCCGTCATCGGAGATCGCGATGACGATGTGGCCGCCCTCCTGGCGGGCCGACAGGCGGATGATGCCGGTCTCGGGCTTGCCGGCGGCGCGGCGCTCGTCGGGACGTTCCAGTCCATGATCGGCCGAGTTCCGGATCATGTGGGTCAGCGGGTCCTTGACGAGGTCCAGCACCTGCCGGTCGAGTTCGGTCTCCGCCCCGGACGTCTCCAGCTCGATCCGCTTCCCCAGTTCGGCGGCGAGGTCGCGCACGATCCGCGGCAGCTTCTGCCAGGCGACGCCGATCGGCTGCATCCGCGTCTTCATCACGCTGTCCTGCAATCCGGCGGTGACGCTGGACAGTCGCTGCAGCGGCGCGTTGAACTCGCTGTCCTCGTGACGGCGGACGACGTCGAGAAGCTGGTTGCGGGTCAGTACGAGCTCCGAGACCATGGCCATCAGCTTCTCGAGCGTGTCGACACTGACCCGGATCGACTGGGTGGCGATCGCGACCTCGCCGCGCCCTTCCTCCGGCTCCTGTGGCGGCGCGGGATGGGGCTGCGCGTCCGGCCCGGGCGACGCGCGGAAGGCGCGCTCAAGCTGATCCGGCGTGACCTCGCCCCGGCACTGCGGCGACGCGGCATCCTCCTGCGCAAGTGCAATCGCCTCGAGCGGCCGGATCAAATCGCCATCGTCGCCCTGCGGCTCGCGGCCCTCCGCCTCCAGCCCCGCGAGAATGTCCTTCAGGCGGTCGATGGAGGCCAGGATCAGGCTGACGGCCCCGGTCGTCGCTGGCGCACCGTCGCGAAACTGGTCCATCACCGTTTCGGCGGCGTGGGCCAGGGCCTCCAGCCGCGGCAGGCCGAGGAAACCGCAGGTTCCCTTGATGGTGTGGACCAGCCGGAAGATGTTCCCGAGAATCCGAGCATTGTGCGGATCCTGCTCGAACCGGACCAGTTCCGTGTCAACGACGTCGAGGCTCTCCGCCGTCTCGGTCAGGAACTCGCGCAGCAGGTCGTCCATTCTCGCCCCGAAGTCCGCGAACCTCCCGCGCAGTGCGGGAAGTCCTTGCGGATCTTGGGCGAGTGTCGGTCCAAACAGTTACTGCGAGGTTAGGGCAGACGCCTGCCTGCAACGGCTATGGCGCAGAAGGTACAGCCGTCAGCACCGCGCCGTTCTCGTCGCCGGTGATCGTGACCTCCATCTGCGCCGCGCGCGCGACCAGGCCGGTATAGAACGGCTGGATGACGTGGGCGTCGAGCCCGTGCTCGGGCGTGGCGCCGCCGAGAAGATCGACCAGGCCAACCGGGACCCGGGCGGATATGCCGGCGGTCACGATGCGGAAGGTCGGCGCGGTCTCGGCTCCCTCGATGGTCACCGCCAGCGTCCCGCCGCGCGGAATCGTGGTGCCCGCCACGACGATCATGTTGAGCAGCAGCTTGACGCGGTTCTTGGGCAGCAGCGCCCGCGGGCCGGACCACGACAGTTCGGTCTTGCCGTCGGACAGCGCACCGCGCGCCACCTGCTCGGCATCGGCGAGGTCGATGGAAGCGCCCGCGGAACCCGCAGCCCCGAAGGCGAGCCGGGCGAACTGGAGCCGGGCGGAAGCCTGCCGCGCGCTCTTCTTCACGAGGTCGAGCGCGAAGGTGCGCATCTCCTCGTCCCCCTCCTCCTCCAGCACCTCCAGGCTGTTGACGATTGCGCCCACCGGACTGATCACATCGTGGCACAGGCGGCTTGAGATCAGGGCGGCGAGGTCGAGGGCGTCTGGTGTCTGGGTCAAGGTCCCTAACCGAGAATCGGTTCCCTGTTGGCGCGGGGGCACCGCGTGATACACCCGCGCCGCCGTGCGGCTCAAGCCGCATGCCCGCCCGCCGCTCCCCGAGGCTTCCGCAAGGCCCTTGCCCATGTCGTCCGACGCTGCCGCCCTCCACGCCCTCGCCGCCGACTTCGCCGCCATCTCGGCCGCGGCGAGCCGGGTAATCCGCGTCATCCGCCGGCGCGGCGCGACCGTGGAAAGGAAGGCCGACATGAGCCCGGTCACCGAGGCCGACCGCGCCGCCGAGGATATCATCCTGGCGGCGCTCGCGACGCGCCTGCCGCGCGTTCCCGTGGTCGCCGAGGAGAGCGCGTCACGCGGCGAGACGCCTCCCGTCGACCGCGACTTCGTCCTGGTCGATCCGCTGGACGGCACCCGGGAATTCATTGCCGGCCGGTCGGAATACACCGTCAACATCGCACTCGTATGCGGCGGCGTGCCGGTGGCGGGCGCGGTGGCTGCCCCCGACCTCGGGCAGGTCTGGTGGGGCGCGGGAGATCGCGCCTGGAAATCCGACTTCGACGCCGACGCCGGCATCCCGCCATCCGGTGCGGAGCCGATCTGCTGCCGGGTCGCGCCGGCGCGCGTGGTCGCGGTCGCCAGCCACAATCACCTGGACGACGCGACCCGCGCCTTCCTGGCCGACCTGACTCTGGCGGAAAGCCGCAGCATCGGCTCGTCGCTGAAGTTCCTGCTGCTGGCGCAGGGTGAAGCCGACGTCTATCCGCGCTTCGGCCCGACCATGGAATGGGACACAGCCGCAGGCCACGCGGTGCTGCTCGCCGCCGGCGGCAGCGTCACGACGCCCGACGGCGCGCCGTTCCTCTACCGCAAGCCCGGCTTCCGCAACGGCCCGTTCGTCGCCCGGGGACTGGCAGGCTAGGGCCCCTCGCTGCGCACGATCGCGGTCCAGGCCGTCTCGGCGCCGGAGGCGATGGCCGGGTCGGCCGCATAGGCTTCGCGGTTCGCCTCGCTCCGGAACAGATGGAGCCGGCCCCGACCGTCGATGGAGAAGATTGCCGGGCTGCCCGGCACAAGAACTTCTTCGGCGATCAGCACCGGGTCGTGGCCGCCGAAGCGCGGCGCGTAGATGTCCGGGTCGGCGGCGAAGGCGGCACGGTTGCCGTCATTCGCGAAGCGCCAGGCGGCCCCGCCCCACACCAGCTCGTGGCGCGCCTCGCCCGGCACGGCCCGCCGCTCGGTGAAATAGGCGACCGCGTCGACGCCGCCGATGGCCACCCCTGACCATTCGTCCACGGCGATCAGCGCGGTGCCGATGGCGGGCACCGGCGCCGCGACCGCGAGCGAAACCGAACAGAACGCGAGGGA
>JAEWEX010000207.1 GCA_023389135.1 Pseudomonadota bacterium
GCGGGGAGAGGGCCGGGGTGAGGGGCCGGGTGAGACCCCCGCCCGTCGAGCGCAACCATGATCGCCTCCAATACGCCGTCCATGTTGCCCGCCACGTCGGTGTTCCAGAACCGCAGCACCCGGTAGCCCAGCGCCTCGATGCGCGCATCGCGGAGCGCGTCGCGCGGCCCGCCATGCTGGCCGCCGTCCAGTTCCACGATCAGCCGCGCCTCCCGGCAGGCGAAATCGGCGAAATAGGGCCCGACCGGCTCCTGGCGGACGAACTTGGCGCCCGCCAGCTGCCGCGCGCGCAGCCGCTGCCACAGCCGCCGCTCCATCCCGGTCTGGTCACGCCGCAGCGTGCGGGCGCGCTCCGTGCGCGGGCGGTCGGCGCCCCTCATGCACCCTCCCCCTCACCCCTGCCCTCTCCCCGCAAGCGGGGAGAGGGGGAAGGATAAGGCGCCGCCTGCTCCCTCTCCCCGCGCGCGGGGAGAGGGCCGGGATGAGGGGCCGAAAATGAAACGACCGATCCGGCCATCACGCCCCGTCCCGCTTGGGCAGCGCGTCCAGTTCGGCCGGCAGCGCGTTGGCCCAGTAGGTGATCGAGCCGGCGCCGAGGCACACCACGTAGTCGCCGGCGGAGGCCAGCCTCGCCACGGTGGGGGCCAGCGCCTCCGGGCCGGCCAGCGGCACCACGCTGCGGTGGCCGCGGTCGCGCAGGCCGGTGACGAGGCCGTCGCGGTCCGCGCCCGGAATCGGCTGCTCGCCCGCGGCGTAGACGTCGGCCACGATCACGGTGTCGGCGTCGTTGAAGCAGCCGCAGAACTGGTCGAACAGCGATTTCAGCCTTGTGTAGCGGTGCGGCTGCACCACGGCGATCACGCGGCCCTCGGTGGAGGCGCGCGCGGCGCGCAGCACGGCGGCGATCTCCACCGGGTGGTGGCCGTAATCGTCGAAGATCGCGACCCCGTTCCACGTCCCCGTGCGCGTAAAGCGCCGCTTGACGCCGCCGAACTTGGCGAGACCTGCGCGGATGGCGTCGGGGCTCATGCCGAGCCGGTGGGCGACGGCGATGGCCGCGGTGGCGTTGAGCGCGTTGTGGTGGCCCGGCATGGGCAGCTCCAGCCCGCCGATATCGGCCTCGACCTCGCCCTCGCGGCCGCGGATGACGACGCGGAACCGGCTGCGCCCGCCGGTCAGGTCGACGTCCATGAGCCGCGCGTCGGCCTGCGGGTTCTCGCCATAGGTGACGACGGTGCGGTCGACCACCTTGCCGACCAGCGCCTGCACCTCCGGGTGGTCCACGCACATCACGGCGAAGCCGTAGAACGGCACGTTCTCCACGAACGAGAAGAACGCCTGCCGGATGGCGTCGAAATCGCCGAAATGGTCCAGATGCTCCGGGTCGATGTTGGTGACGATGGCGACGTCGGCCGGCAGCTTCAGGAAGGTGCCGTCGCTCTCGTCGGCCTCCACCACCATCCAGTCGCCGGCGCCGAGGCGGGCGTTGGTGCCGTAGGCGTTGATGATGCCGCCATTGATGACGGTGGGGTCGAACCCACCGGCATCCAGCAGCGTCGCCACCAGCGAGGTGGTGGTGGTCTTGCCGTGGGTGCCGCCGATGGCGACGCAGGTCTTGAGCCGCATCAGCTCCGCCAGCATCTCCGCGCGGCGCACCACCGGGATGCGGCGCGCGCGGGCGGCCACCAGTTCGGGATTGTCCTTGCGGATGGCGGTGGAGACCACGATCACCTCGGCGTCGCCGAGATTGCCGGCGTCGTGGCCGACCGTGACGGCGATGCCCTTGTCGCGCAGGCGCTTGACGTTGGCGCTGTCGGAGACGTCGGAGCCCTGGACGCGGTAGCCCTGGTTGGCCAGCACCTCGGCGATGCCGCTCATGCCGATGCCGCCGATCCCGACGAAGTGGATCGGGCCGATGTCGCGGGGAAGTCTCATGGCGCGTCGGCGCTCCCTGTTGCGGCGGTCAGAGGCCGCCCCTCGGCGACCGACAGCACGACATCGGCGAGGCGCTCCGCCGCGTCAAGCGTGCCGAATTCGCGCGCGGCGGCGGCCTGCGCCGCCAGCGTCGCCGCGTCGCCAAGCAGCCGCGCCAGCAGCGCGGCCAGCTCCGGCGGCGAGAACGCCTCCTGCCTGACCAGCGTCGCGCCGCCCGCCGCGCTGAGCGCCGTGGCGTTGGCGAGCTGGTCCTGGTCGATGGCCCCCGGCAGCGGCACCAGGATCGACGGGCGGCCGATGGCGGCCAGTTCCGCGACCGTGGAGGCCCCGGCGCGCGCCACCACCAGATGCGCCGCCGCGATGCGCTCCGGCAGGTCGGGGAAGAACGGCGCGACCTCGGCGGCGATGCCCGCCGCGGCATAGGCGGCGACGGCGGCCTCGCGATCCTCGTCGCGGGCCTGATGGACCACCGCGAGCCTGAGCCTGAGCGCCTCCGGCAGCCGGGCCGCCGCATCCGGCGCGACCTCGGACATCACCTTGGCGCCCTGGCTGCCGCCGAACACCAGCAGCCGCACGGGTCCGGCGGCCATGTCCACCGGCGCGTAGGCCGTGGCCGCGACCGCCCGCACCTGCCGCCGGATCGGATTGCCCACATGGACCTGGCGGGCGCGCAGCCCGGGCGGGGCCCTGTCGAGCCTGGCGAAGCCGGTGGCCAGCGCCCGGGCGCGGCGCGCCGCCAGCGCGTTGGCGCGGCCCAGCACCACGTTCTGCTCGTGCACCACGGTGGGCACGCCCATGAGCTGCGCGGCGATCAGCGGCGGCACCGACGGGTAGCCGCCGAAGCCGACCACCACGGCCGGCCTGCGGCGCCGGATCACCACCATGGACGACAGCAGCCCGCCCAGCAGCGTCAGGCCGGCGGACGCCTTGCCCGCCGGCGAGCGGCCGGCGAATGTGGCCGAGGCGATCTCGTGGACCGCCTCCGGCGGGAACGACGCGCCGTATTTCAGCACCCGCCGGTCGGTGGCCAGTTCCACCTCGACGCCGCGCGCGCGCAGCACGTCGGCCAGCGCCACGGCGGGGAACAGGTGGCCGACGTGC
>JAEWEX010000253.1 GCA_023389135.1 Pseudomonadota bacterium
CACGTGCTGGCCGTTGACCAGCACGATACGCGCCGGCGCGAGGCCCTCATGGCCCGCCAGCGCGGCCCCGGCGGCCGCCACCGTGGCGGCGTCGTTGGCGGCGGCCACGGGGCGCGCCTCGCGCATGGCGGCGCGCAGATCGGTGTATTTCCACTCCTCGACGCGGCGATGCGGCAGCCCCGCGTCGCGCAGGGTCGCGAAGGCGGCGTCGCGGCGCGCGATCTCGCTGGGCTGGAGGCGCGCGCGGGCGGCGTCGAAGGCCTCGACCAGCGCCGTCTCGGCGGCCGTGCGGATGGGTCGGACGTCGGCTGTCATGATCCCTCCTCAGGCCGCGTCGACGAAGTCGGCGTAGCCGTTGGCCTCGAGCTCGTGGGCGAGCTCCGGGCCGCCGGTCTTCACGATCCGGCCCCTGGACATCACGTGCACCACGTCGGGCACGATGTGGTCGAGCAGGCGCTGGTAATGGGTGATGACCACGAAGCCGCGGTCCTTGGCCCGCAGCGCGTTGACGCCCTCGGCCACCACCTTCAGCGCGTCGATGTCGAGGCCGCTGTCGGTCTCGTCGAGGATGCAGTATTTGGGCTCCAGCAGCGCCATCTGCAGGATCTCGTTGCGCTTCTTCTCGCCGCCGGAGAAGCCCACATTGAGCGCGCGCTTGAGCATGTCGGTGGAGATGCCCAGCGTGTCGGCCTTGTCGCGCACGCGCTTCATGAAGTCGGGCGTGGACAGTTCCGCCTCGCCGCGGGCGCGGCGCTGGGCGTTCATGGCGGTCTTGAGGAAGGTCATGGTGGCGACGCCGGGGATCTCCAGCGGATACTGGAAGGCCAGGAACAGGCCCTTGGCCGCGCGCTCGTCGGCCTCCATCTCCAGCAGGTCCTCGCCGTCCAGCGCGACCGCGCCGTCGGTGACCTCGTAGTCCTCCTTGCCGGCCAGCACGTAGGACAGCGTCGACTTGCCGGAGCCGTTGGGCCCCATGATGGCGTGGACCTCGCCGGGCTTCACCGTGAGGTCCAGCCCCCGGAGGATCTGGTTGTCCTCGACCGAGGCATGCAGGTTCTTGATCTCGAGCATCTCTGTTTCCGTTTCAATCGTCGCGCCCGGACGGTCGCGTTGTCGCCTGGTCTTTCCCTTCTCCCGCCGGGAGAAGGTGGCCCGGAGGGCCGGATGAGGGGAGTGGCGGAGGCAAATGCGGCAGCGCCGGCATGCCCTCACCCGCCGCCTCCGGCGGCACCCTCTCCCGGCGGGAGAGGGTCAAAAATCACCCCACGCTGCCCTCCAGGCTGATGGAGATCAGCTTCTGGGCCTCCACGGCGAACTCCATGGGGAGCTGCTGCAGCACCTCCTTGACGAAGCCGTTGACGATCAGCGCCACCGCCTCCTCCTCGGAAAGCCCGCGCTGCTGGCAGTAGAACAGCTGGTCCTCCGCGATCTTGGAGGTGGTGGCCTCGTGCTCGAACACCGCCGTGGAGGTCTTGGCCTCGATATAGGGCACGGTGTGCGCGCCGCAGTCGTTGCCGATCAGCAGGCTGTCGCAATTGGTGAAGTTGCGCGCGCCGGTCGCCTTGCGGTGCGCCGAGACGAGGCCGCGATAGGTGTTGTCGGAGCGGCCCGCCGCGATGCCCTTGGAGATGATCTTGGAGGTCGTGTTGCGCCCCAGATGGATCATCTTGGTGCCGCTGTCGACCTGCTGGCGGCCGTTGGAGATGGCGATGGAGTAGAATTCGCCCTGGCTCTCATCGCCGCGCAGGATGCAGGACGGGTACTTCCAGGTGATGGCCGAGCCGGTCTCCACCTGGGTCCACGAGATCTTCGAGCGCCGCCCGCGGCAGTCGCCGCGCTTGGTGACGAAGTTGTAGATGCCGCCCTTGCCCTCGGCGTCGCCGGGGTACCAGTTCTGCACCGTGGAGTACTTGATCTCGGCGTCGTCCAGCGCCACCAGCTCGACCACGGCCGCATGGAGCTGGTTCTCGTCGCGCATGGGCGCGGTGCAGCCCTCCAGGTAGCTCACATAGGAGCCCTCGTCGGCGATGATCAGCGTGCGCTCGAACTGGCCGGTGTTCTTCTCGTTGATGCGGAAATAGGTCGACAGCTCCATGGGGCAGCGCACGCCCTTGGGCACGTAGACGAACGACCCGTCGGAGAACACCGCGGAGTTCAGCGTCGCGAAGAAGTTGTCGGTCACGGGCACCACCGAGCCGAGATACTTCCGCACCAGCTCCGGGTGCTCGCGGATCGCCTCGGAGATCGGCATGAAGATGACGCCGGCCCGCGACAGCTCCTCCTTGAAGGTGGTCGCCACCGAGACGCTGTCGAACACGGCGTCCACCGCCACCCGCCGCTCGGGGGCGACGCCGGCGAGGATCTCCTGCTCGCGCAGCGGGATGCCGAGCTTCTCGTAGGTGCGCAGCAGCTCCGGATCGACCTCGTCCAGGCTCTTGGGCGCCACGAAGTTCTTGGGCGCCGCGTAATAGTAGAGCTCCTCGTAGTCGATCCTGGGATAGCTCACCCGCGCCCAGGTCGGCTCGCGCATGGTGCGCCAGCGGCGATAGGCCTCCAGCCGCCACTCCAGCATCCACTCCGGCTCGTCCTTCTTGGCCGAGATGAAGCGGACGGTGTCCTCGCTCAGGCCCTTCTCGGCCTTCTCCATCTCGATGTCGGTGACGAAGCCGTATTTGTACTGGTCGACGTCGATGGAGCGGACCCGCTCAACGGTCTCCTGCACGGCAGGCATGTGCACTCTCCTTCATCGCCGCGGGGTCAAGGCCCGCGGGTTACGGATGGCGCCGCACGCGACGGCGCCGGACTTGTCAGGCCACGCGCAGGCGAAGCCGGTTACGCAACGGGGCCATCGCCCGATCAAACACGGCGACCGCTTCGGCCACGTCCCCGGCCGTCGTCGACCAGCCGAGGCTGAACCGCAGCAGCCCGAGGGCCAGTTCGTCCGCCACGCCCATGGCCACCAGCGTCGAGGGCGGCGCGACCTTGCCCGACGAGCACGCCGAACCGGCGGACACCGCGAGCCCGGCGAGATCCAGCGCCATCAGCGAGGTGGCCGAGGCGACGCCCGGAACCGCCACGCCGGACGTGGTCGGCAGCCGCGCCGCACCCGCCCCGAACACCACGAGGTCGGGCGCCGCCGCGGCGAGACCCGCCTCCAGCGCGTCGCGCAGCGCGGCGAGACGGGGCGCCTCCGCCTCCATATGGTGGCCGGCCTCGCGGGCCGCAGCCCCGAAGCCCGCGATTCCCGCGACATTGTGCGTGCCGCCGCGCAGGCCGAACTCCTGCCCGCCGCCACGCACCAGGGCCGCGTCGCAGTGCAGGCCCTCGCGCGCCCGCACGAGCGCGCCGACGCCGGGCGGACCGCCGAGCTTGTGGGCGGCGAGGATCAGCAGGTCGGCGCCGAGCGCCGCCATGTCCAGCGGCGTCTTGCCGGCGGACTGGACCGCATCGCACACCACCAGGCCGCCGGCGGCATGGACCCGCCGCGCCGCCTCGGCCACCGGCTGGATCACGCCCGTGACGTTGTTGGCGGCCTGCAGCGCCAGCATCACCCGCAGGCCGCCGGCGCGGGCCAGCGCCGCGTCGAGCGCCGCGAGGTCGATGACGCCGTCCGGATCCACCGGCACGATCTCGACGGCGTCGGCCGGGAAGCGGTGGCCGCGGGAGACCGCCGCATGCTCGGTGGCGCCCATCAGCAGCCGGCCGGCCGGCGGCGCGCCGGGCGCATCGCGCCATTGGGGGGACAAGGCCAGGTTGGCCGCCTCCGTGGCGCCGCTGGTGAAGACGACGCAGCGGGCATCCACCCCCGCCAGCGCCGCGACCTCGCCGCGCGCACGCTCCACGGTCGCCCGGGCCGCCCTGCCCTCGGCATGGACCGCATTGGCGTTGCCGGCCAGCGCCATGGCCTCCAGCATCGCCTCGCGCGCGCAGGCGCGCAGCGGGGATGTGCCGTTGTGGTCGAAGTACAGGCGGCGTCCGGTCATCTGCCTCTGCTGGCGGCGGCAAGCTTGTGCTTGTCAGCCGCCATGCCATCTATGCTAAGAACGCGATCCCGCGACGGGCGAGCATTCCACATGCACGCCCGCGGGAATTCGTTAGAATAATTCTAACACTTGTGGGCCGTCAGCGAAAGTGTCAAATCCGTTGACCTTCCGCAAGAGGCCACCAGTCGAGCGAGTTTTCCACATATGCCCGAGGTGATTTTCAACGGCCCGGCCGGGCGGCTCGAGGGCCGCTTCCATCCCTCCAAGAAGAAGAGCGCCCCGATCGCCATCGTGCTGCACCCGCACCCGCAGTTCGGCGGCACGATGAACAACCCGCTCGTCTACCAGCTCTACTACATGTTCGCCGAGCGGGGCTTCGCCGTCCTGCGCTTCAACTTCCGCGGCGTCGGCCGCAGCCAGGGCATCTATCACGGACAGGACGAGCTGTCGGATGCCGCGGCCGCCCTGGACTGGGCCCAGACCATCAATCCGGACGCGCGCGCATGCTGGGTGGCCGGCGTCTCCTTCGGCGCCTGGATCGGCATGCAGCTCCTGATGCGCCGCCCGGAGATCGAGGGCTTCGTGTCGGTGGCGCCTCCCGCCGGCCGCTTCGACTTCTCGTTCCTGGCGCCCTGCCCGTCCTCGGGCCTGTTCGTGCATGGCGACGAGGACCGCGTGGCGCCGCCCAAGGAGGTGCAGAACCTCATCGACAAGCTGAAGACCCAGCGCGGCATCGTCATCGACCAGACGGTGGTGCCCGGCGCCAACCACTTCTTCGAGGACAAGGCGACCGAGCTGGTCGACGCGGTGGGCCGCTATGTGGACAAGCGGCTGGCGGCCATCGGCGAAGACGCCGCCTGAACCGGAGCGCGCAACACCCTGATGCAGCACACCATCGAGACCGATGTCGTCATCGTGGGCGCGGGCCCGGTCGGCCTGTTCGCCGTGTTCGAGCTCGGACTGCTGGACATCCGCGCCCACCTGATCGACATCCTCGACAAGCCCGGCGGCCAGTGCGCCGAGCTCTACCCGGAAAAGCCGATCTACGACATTCCGGGCCTGCCCGTGGTCACCGGCCAGGGGCTGACCGACAATCTGCTGGAGCAGATCCGCCCGTTCGACCCGACCTTCCATCTCGGCCGCATGGTCGAGCGCCTGGAGCGCACCGCCGACGGGCGCTTCCTGCTGGCGACCGACGCCGGCGAGACCTTCCTCGCCAAGGTCGTTGTGATCGCCGCCGGCGGCGGCTCGTTCCAGCCCAAGAAGCCGCCCTATCCCGGCATCGAGGCCTTCGAGGGCACCTCGGTGTTCTACGCGGTTCGCCGCATGGAGCAGTTCCGTGGCCGCAAGGTGCTGATCGTCGGCGGCGGCGATTCCGCGCTGGACTGGACGCTCAACCTGCATCCGCTCGCAGCCCGCATCACGCTGATGCACCGCCGCGACGCCTTCCGCGCCGCGCCCGACAGCGTCAACCGCATGCGCGCACTGGTCGCCGCCGGCGAAATGGACATGGTGCTGGGCCAGGTCGCCGGGCTCGAAGGATCGGGCGGGCAACTCGAGAAAGTCGTCGCAAAGCGCGACGACGGAACCACTTTCGAGATCGACGCCGACACCATGCTGCCGTTCTTCGGCCTGACCATGAAGCTCGGGCCCGTGGCGGACTGGGGTCTGAACCTCCACGAGAACCTGATCACCGTGGACACCGAGCGCTTCGAGACCTCCGAGCCCGGCATCTACGCCATCGGCGACATCAACTGGTATCCGGGCAAGCTCAAGCTGATCCTGTCGGGCTTCCACGAGGCGGCGCTGATGTCCCAGGCGGCGGCGCGCCGCATCGATCCCGAGCGCCGCATCGTGTTCCAGTACACGACGTCCTCCTCCAGCCTGCAGAAGAAGCTCGGCGTCGCCTGACGCGCACGCCGTCGACCCGGATCGCCGTCACCCTTCGGCCCGACCCACGGCTGTCCGGTTCATGTTTCGAGGCCGTTGAAGGCGAGTTGCCTTGGGTCGTGGATGACGGTTGGCGGGGGATGGCGCAGCATGTCGATTGGTCTGCGGTGCATGATGTTGGCGCGCACGAGGCGGGCGAAGGCGAGCGGTGGTTCGGCGCTGCGTGCGGCGTCGGCGGCGAGCCTGAGCAGCAGGAAGGCGATGAGGGCGACGGCGA
>JAEWEX010000320.1 GCA_023389135.1 Pseudomonadota bacterium
GGCTCCGGCCGCGACACCGGCGGCGCCGGCGACGCCATCCTCGCCGGCGCCCGCCGCAGCGCAGGGCGCCGTCACCGCGCCCATGGTCGGCACGTTCTACCGCGCGCCATCGCCCGGAGCGCCGCCCTTCGTCGAGGTCGGCAGCGCGGTGCGCGCCGGCGACCCGCTGTGCATCATCGAGGTCATGAAGCTGTTCACGACGATCTTCGCTCCGGCCGACGGCACGGTGACGGAGATCGGCGCCGAGAACGGGTCGCTGGTCGAGTACGGCCAGATGCTGTTCGTCGTCCGGGCCTGACCGGGACGACGGCCGGGACGCACCATCCACGAGGAGGTTGACGGGACACGTGCCTGCCAGGCGCCGGGAATATCCGCCGGCGCAATGGTTATCGCAAACGTCAGGCCCCGACAGAGGGCCGGAACATCAAGGGAGGACGCAATCATGCTGAAATGGATGAAGCCGCATCTCGCGGCGCTTCTGGTAGCCGGGACGGCGCTTGCCGCCGCCGCTCCGCCCGCCGCCGCGCAGGGGCCGATCGTGCCCATGCTCATCTGCCCGTTCGGCTGCGGCAACACCGAGGGCTATTCGATCCTCGGCAACCTCATGGCGCGTGGACAGGAGCCCATCACGCTCGCGCCGCAGGAAACGCCCGGCTACATGTACAACATCCGCGCCATGGTCGAGGAGCGCCGCTGGAAGAACACGGTGTTCGGCACCGAGGACACCATCATCCTGGTGGGCGAGCACGGCGGCAATCCGGAGATCAAGGAGTTCCTGCCCGAGCCGATCACGGTGCCGTTCAAGCTGCTGTTCGGCGAAGGCTTCTGGGGGCAGGGCAAGTACTTCGTCACCTATGACGAGAACATCAAGACGCCGGCCGACCTCAAGGGCAAGCGCATCGCGCTCGGCCTGCGCACGCAGAGCGACTTCGGCTTCTTCGCCTATCTGATCCTGTCCGCCGGCTACGGCATCAACTACGAGACCGCGGACATCCGCCACGTGTCGCCCGACGCCGCGGTCCAGGCGCTGATCGACGGCAACGCCGACGCCGCCGTGGTCGCCTTCCTCACCGACCACGACCAGTCCGAGTTCATGATCAGCGGCCCGCTGCGCAAGCTGGAGGCCGCCGGCCGGCAGCTCAACTATGTCGGCGTCGACGAAGCGGCGATCGAGAAGGTCAACGCCAAGTGGGACACCGGCTTCCTGACGGCCACGATACCGGCCGGCACGCTGCCAATGCAGAAGACCGACTTCGTCTCCGCGCTGAACCGCGGCTACATGGCCTCGCATCCGGACCTGCCGGAGGAGACCGCCTACCAGCTCGTCAAGGCGGTGGCGAAATACGGCCCGCAGATGGGCGAGCTCAACGCCCTGTGGAAGGTCTGGTCGCCGGACACCATGATCCACGGCCTCACCGACGACAACGTCCACCCCGGCGCCAAGCGGGCCTATGAGGAGCTCGGCTGGTGGGATCGGCACAAGGAGTTCCCGCCGGTCGTCTTCAAGAACTGACGAACCTGGCCCGGCGCCCGCGCGGCGCCGGGCTTCTCCATGTTCTGAAGACCCGTCGATCCGGAGACCTCCGTGACCACGTTTCTCGCGTTCACACGGACCGCGTCCAACGCGCTGTTCTGGACGTTCGGCCTCGCGCTGAGCCTTTACCTCGCGGCCGCCGCGTTCGGTTACGTCCGGAATTCATCCGAGCACTATTCCTATTTCATCTTCGGCGCGCTCGGGATCGCCGGCTTCCACAAGATCAACGAACTCGCCGACAAGCGGCTGCGCTGGCCGGAGGCGACCGGCCCCCGGTTCTGGATCGCGCTCTTCGTCGCGCTCGTGGCCACAGCGGCGGCGCTGGCGTCGTCCGGCTACGTGGCCATGAACGCGGTCCACCTGGAGACCACGCAGCCCTTCTTCGCGCCGCAGGACTTCAACATCGGCCTGGTCCTGATCGTGTCGGTGCTGCTGCTGAACTGGCTGCACTGGGGCGGGCTGCTGACGACCATCATCGCGCTCGAGGTCATCTATTTCTTCTACGGATACCTGATCCCGTACCCGCTGCTTGCGACGCCGCAATACGACCCCGAATTCGTGATGAACTATCTGGGGCTCGGCACCAGCGACGGCATCTACTGGTTCGCCCGCGAGGCGGCGGACAGCATCTGGTTTCTGGTGCTGTTCGCGGGCGCGCTGTTCGCCGTCGGCACGCTCAAGATGGTGCTGGAGGTCGGCAAGGCCGCGGGCAACCGCATGTCCGGCGGCGCCGCCTTCCCCGCGATCTTCGGCTCGGGCATCGTGTCCGCGATCATGGGCACCGCCGTCTCCAACGTGGTGCTGACCGGCCGCTTCACCATCCCGATGATGAAGGACAAGGGCTACAGCGCCCCCATGGCCGGCGCCATCGAGGCGACCGCCTCCACCGCCGGCCAGATCACCCCGCCGGTCCTGGGGCTCGCCGCGTTCATCATCGCGGCGTTCCTCAACATGCCCTACATCGAGGTCGCGCTCGCATCGGTGCTGCCGGCGATCCTCTACCAGACGGGCGTGATCTCCGGGATCGTCGTCTATGCCCGGAAGAACCG